>JAFGQD010000047.1 GCA_016935875.1 Deltaproteobacteria bacterium | reverse complement strand
GGTGTCATAACCGCCAGTGTTGTGACGGGCAAAAATCTGATAAGGAGGTTCAAAAAAGTATATAAAGAAATGGAAAATAAATAATCTTCCCATTTGAGATGCGATCAAATATAATCAGGTTACCAGGGGGCTAACAGTTTTTTATGATGCCGTGAAATCAAGACGTTAATGAACGGGTTTATGCCCAAGTGGCGATTTTATAAAAACGAGTTAACCCGATTTTCTTCAGTGGATTCGGTTCCCACCCCACTGATAAATTCGTGAGGCTCACAACGAGAAAGGAGATGACAAATGAAATATAAAAAAAAGGTTTTCTGCGCGTTAATGTTGATTGGCATGCTCGTAATTACACCGCTATGCTATGCGGAAACGTCAATAGAAAAGGTTAAGCAGGAAACACAAGATTTCCTTAAAACGCTCAGTGCCTATACCGTCGATCAGAGAGACGAAGCGGTTCGCAGGGCAAAAGAGTCTCTGGATATTCTGGATAAGCGCATCGACGTACTGGAAGCGCGTTTCGATGAAAGCTGGGACAAAATGGATACGGTTGCCCGCGAAAAGGCACGAGCCAGCCTCAAAGAGCTGCACAAACAGCGGACTCAGCTGGCCGAATGGTACGGCAGTATGAAAAGCAGTACCGGTGATGCCTGGGTGCATATGAAAAAAGGTTTTTCAGATACATATAGGGCTCTCAATGACGCCTGGGGAAAGTCGGTAAAAGAATTCGGCTTTAATAAATAGAATTGTCTGATTAATTGGGGCAGGGTTCTCACGTACTAAAAGGATTCGACAGAATAGGACACTGTTCGAATCGGTGCTGTCTTTCGCGCAAACCTCACATTGGTCTCGCCGATTCTCGCGGCATTTCTCTGAAGAATCCCTTGAAAGAACTCACGAACGGATGGATGTGCCGTTTTAACCGTTCGAGAATATGTGCCCTGTCATGATTGCTTTGTGGCTTGCTCATTCCATTGGTGAAATGACTTTCCCTGCTGTTATATGATGTAAGGACGGTATTGATCCATTCATTCCTTTCTTGTACAAATCGCTTAAGTCTCGCGTATGCTTCATTGACCTGCTGGCATTCTCTCGTTTTAAATTGGATCATGAAGTCGGAAGCCATGCCAAGCCGGTCGGGATGGCAATCGAGCATTCTTTCTCTGTAGGTGCGCCGCAGGAGATCGGTATTCAGACTTCCCAGGAAATCGTTGTCGATTTCGGAAAATCGTTTTTCAGGAAACAGATATTTGCAGCTTTTTTTCAAGTCGAAAAGTTCGCGAAATGACAGTTCAGGGTAGAACATCGGTTTACACCTTTCAGTTTGTAGTACTGTTGCTATCGAGAATGTCTTTGATTTGAAGCAGTGAACGGCCTGTCTCTTTCAATTCTTTTATCTTTTTCAGCCGGTTGAAAACTTCCTCGTTATACAGTCGATGACCAGACTCGGTCCGTTCGGACTCCTTGATCAGACGCATTTGAGTGTAGTTGTGAACGGTTTGCCGTGAGATTTCCCCATACTTCATGAGCTCCCACACCTTAAAGAGTTTTTTGTACGCTGGCATGGATTATTCTCCCGTGTTTTATTTGTCAGCTCTCATATATATTGTATAGTGCAATATATAAAGTATATTTTACATAATGTCAAGGAAAAATAGAGATGTCTCTCTCTGAGACATCTTCAATGCATTTGTGTGGATGGATTAAAAGCGTGAGACAGGTGATCGCGCGATGGCATCACCCGGCGGGATGTGCCCGAAGGTGTGAATATCGCGGCCTGTTCATATCGCATTGAACACGAAGCCGCGAAATACATTTATGTTACCCGGAGATGGGTTATAGATCTTCCTTCAGCATGATTTTGATGGCAGCGCGTGAATAGCCGTGCAGAACACGCTTTCCGACAATAATATGCGGCGTTCCCGAATATCCCACTTCCCCGGCAATCTTCGTATTTCTTCGAACCGTTTCAAGCTCCGCAAGGGTGTCGGTTTTTTCATCTTCTCCCGGGTCCCGTTGGAATGTTTCTATCAGTGCCTCCCTTCGTGCCTTGAAATCTCCATCTCGCGTGATATCAAGATTGAAGGCACTGTCCAGGGAAAGTCCCCCTTTCCCCGAGGCATGCATGCGCAAGACGTGAGCTGCGACAATGTCCGATCCCAATTGAGGATACCGGGTAACCAGGAGTACTTTCAGAGATCGGATATATTCCATGTTCTTTTTCAGCAAATCGTGGGTCTTGCGACTGTTCACACAAAATACGTCGGCGATCAGGATAAGATCCTTTTGTCCCGATCCCTCAAAAAATACCACGGCGTGCTGGTCGAGCAGATCGAATGTTTGAGCGGGAACGTCCGGGGCGATTTCTTTGGACAGGGTTCGAGCGGCCCATGCCCCGTCTCCCGGCATGAAAAACAACCAGGCACACAGCAAACCCAACAATAGAATACCGTTACTCTGTTTCATGGTCTCACCTCCAAGAGAAGGGCGCAAAGCCCTCCCGGCCTGATGAGTTTTGATGTGATATGTAACAGGACAGTGTTTCTGTTAGGTGAAAGTATAGGAATAGCGATCGAGTGTGTCAAGGGGATAGTGCCGTATGTGGGTACGGAGTCGGTGACCGGGAAGCTCCCAAAACCACTTGACACACAAATTTTCTCTTCATATACTACCACTGCAAAAAAGAAATTCTTATCAAATGTTTATCCTTTACGAGGCCGTTATCGGTTCTGATGGAATGACAGGTATAATGATTGATACCCGTCCGGATATCAGATAGTTTTCAGAAATGGCCATTGCCCGGCATGACGTTTCGGGATATGCCTGCGGGGCTGGCCGTGGAATATTTATGGAAGCATGTCGTGTTCCCTGTTGTTCAACAAAAGGAGGGTAATCATGAAAAAAGCATTATCGGTTTTATGTATTCTGGCCCTGGTATTGTGCATTACCGGAGCAGGCGTCGCCGAAACCTTCGATGAAGAGGCTCTCTATGCCGCCGCGAAGAAGGAAGGAGAGGTAAACATCTATTCCTATTCTTCACGAGTCTTCAAGTTCGGGAAGACCTTCGAGGCGAAATATCCCGGCGTCAAGGTGAACGGTTTCGACATGGATTCACCGGAAATCGTGACCAAGGTGCTGGCGGAGCAGTCGGCGAAGAACTACGTCGCCGATGTCATCTTCCTGAAGGATCCCGCAACAGTCGTCAACGAACTCTATCACAAAAAACTCGTTTACAATTACGTCCCTTCGGACCTGGTAAGCCTCATCCCCGCCATGTACCGGGAGCCTCTTCTCGTGCACCACGCGAGCGTGGACGCACTGGTTTACAATGACGAGAAGATGAGCGCGTTCCCAATCAAATCACTGTGGGATCTGACAACGGAAGCCTGGAAGGGCCGCACCATTCTCTCCGATCCCCAAAAAATGTCCGAATTCGTCGAGGTCCTGGCGACAATCGTCCAGCATTCCGATGAAATGGCCGCTGATTACAAGCGGGTTTTCGGGAAGGAAATCGTGCTGAGCCCCGGCGTAGAGAATGCCGGCTTCGAGTGGATTCTGCGTCTGTTGAATAACGATGTCATTATCCTGGGATCGACCAACAGCGTTTCCGAGGCAGTCGGTCTCTCAGACCAGGCGAATCCTCCCGTGGGATTAACGGCATACTCGCGGCTGAGAGACAAGGAAAAGAACCCGAATCTGAAATTCGACGTGATTACGAAGGTGGAACCGGTCATGGGCGTCGCTACCGAGGTGGTTGTCGCCATGGTGAAGGGCGGAGCGCATCCCAACGCGGCTAAACTGCTGATTCACTGGATGATGGGGGACGCAAAGGGCGGGGAAGGCTATGAACCCTATTTTGTTCTGGGTAACTTCGCCGTGAGGACGGACGTTCCGCCACCGAAGGGTTCCATGAGCCTCTCGGAACTGAAGCTCTGGAAAGCCGACGCCGACTATGTCTGGAACGAGGGTCAGAAAGTGCTGGATTTCTGGGTGACCCACCTGAAATAGAGTCATCTCACGCTGGGGGATGGGGAACCCCGATCCTCCAGCGTTCTTCCGACCAGAAGGCCATCGCCGGGCGATGACGGTGGCAGGGGGAGATCTTCGTATCCGGAGGCGGCCGCTTTGCCGAAACCCGCTGTTTCAATGGAAAAAAGAGGAACAACAATTCGCTTCAGCCGGGTCAAGAACTACGTCCGGCAGCCCCATATCGTCATCTCCCTGATTCTTCTTGTTATACTCCTTATTATCGTCATCCTTCCCTTCGCCAAAATGATAGAGGACTCGTTCGTGTGGCAGTTCGCCGATACGCGTCTGTCGAGAAACGCCGAGCCCGGAGGATTGACGCTGTTTCACTGGAAACGGGTCTTTGCCAGCGCGCTCACGCAAAACATCCTGTTCCGCCCTTTGATGAATTCGGTTTCTACCTCCCTGAGCGTCTCACTGCTCGCCATGTTCATCGGCTCTTTCCTGGCTTTGCTGGTATCACGGACAGATCTGCCCTTCAAAAAAATAATCGCAACCATGGCGGTCCTGCCCTATGTGATCCCCTCGTATATCCATGCGCTGGCCTGGCTGAATCTCTTCAAGAACAGCCGCATCGGCGGAGCCGCCGGCGTCTTTCAGTATCTGACGGGCATAACACCCCCGGACTGGCTGTCATATGGTTACTTCCCCATCGTCGTGACGCTTTCGATTCATTACTTCCCCTTTACCTTTCTGCTGGTTTCGGCGGCCCTCACGAGCATCGACTCCCGCCTGGAGGAATCGGGCGAAATCCTGGGAGCGACGCGCTTTCATATCCTGCGGCGGATTACCTTTCCCCTGGTTCTCCCGGCCCTGCTGTCGAGCTTCATACTGACCTTTTCCCGGGTACTGGGCACCTTCGGAACACCCTATTTTTTGGGCACCCCCGTGCGATACTACACACTCGCAACACAGATCTATTCAAACATCATCAACCGTATTCCCTCTGTGGGATATATTCTGGCTTTCGTGCTCATTATCATCTCGTCGGCCGTCATATACATAAATCAGAGAATGATCGGAAAGAGCAAAAGCTTCGTGACCATAGCAGGGAAGGGGTTCAGGGTTACGGAAACCCCCTTGGGAAAACTGAGCTACCCGCTGCTGTGCCTGATCATTCTGCTCTTTATCGCTTCAGTCATTCTTCCCCTGGTCTTGCTTGTCTGGCAGACGCTCACGCTCTACCCGAACGACTATTCCATCAAGCACCTGACGCTGCTCTTCTGGATCGGAGAGGCCAACACGGTCTTTGCTGAGGGAGAGGCTGGCATATTACTGAATCCCGCCATCATCCGGGCCGCCTGGAACAGCATCAAGCTGGCCCTGGTTGCGTCGGTCATCGCGGGGTTTCTTGGCATTTTCGTCGGCTATGCCGTGGTAAAGGGACGCAATACGAAGCTTGCATATGCTGTCGAACAGATGTCCTTCCTCCCTTATCTCGTCCCGGGTATCGCCTTCGGGGCTCTCTATCTCGCCCTCTTTTCGCATCGGATCGGACCCCTCCCGGCACTGTACGGTACCTTCGCCCTCGTGGCACTCGTGTGCATCGCCAAAAACCTTCCGTTCACGGGCAGGGCGGGGATAACCTCCATGCTACAGATAGGAAGTGAACTGGAGGAGGCATCGGAAACGCTCGGCGCGCGATGGATAACCCGCTTCAGAAAAATCATCCTGCCCCTCTCGATCCAGGGAGCCATCTCGGGTTTCATTCTCGTATTCATCACCGTCATGCGGGAACTTTCGCTGATCATACTCCTTGTTACACCGGAGACGAGAACCCTGACCACCATGACCTTCCGGTATCAGGAACAGGGATATACACAGTTTTCTAGCGCCATCAGCGTGTTGATAATAATAATCGTTGTATTCGGAGAGTTGATCTCCCGGAGGTTCGGCAAGAAAAACGGCATATGACCCCGGCGGGTCGAGCAGCTATCAGGCTCATCGGTTGAAAATACAGGAAAAACGGAAGGAATTCATGGAACGCTCCATCATCGAGGTTGAGAATCTGACAAAAGTTTTCGGGGCTGTCGTGGCTGTAGATAATGTAACCTTTTCCATTGATAAAAAGGAGTTCCTTATCCTCCTGGGACCGTCCGGCTGCGGCAAGACCACCATTCTCCGCATGATTGCGGGACTGGAGATTCCCACGGAAGGTGAAATCCGCCTGAATGGGCGAATCATTTTTTCAAGCAAGAAAGGAATTTTCGTTCCCGCCCGCGAACGGGATGTGGGTCTCGTCTTCCAGAGCTACGCCCTGTGGCCCCATATGACGGTTTTCCAGAACATCGCCTTCGGTCTGAAAGTGAAGCGCGAAGCCGCCCCGGAAATCGAAAAAAAGGTCATGGATATCATCTCCTACATGCAGCTTGAGGGTTTGAAAGACCGGTATCCCCAGGAAATGAGCGGTGGACAGCAGCAGCGGGTCGCCCTGGCACGGATGCTGGTAAGCCGGCCGGACATATTGCTCATGGACGAACCCCTTTCCAATCTGGATGCGAAACTCCGGCTCGATATGAGAGCGGAGATAAAAATCATCCACGCGCAGACGGGTGCGACGACGGTCTATGTAACGCACGACCAGGTCGAGGCTCAGACCATGGCCAGTAATATTGCCGTGATAAACAGGGGAATCATCGAGCAGATAGCCCCTCCGAAGACCATCTACAACAGGCCGGCCAACCTCTTTGTGGCCGATTTTATCGGCAGTCCATCGATCAACCTGATAGAGGGCAAAACGGAGTCCGGAGAGGTTGACGGAAGGATGTCCGTCAGAAATGAATGGTTCTCACTGAAGACTGCCTGCCGTGAGATCCCGGCAGGCCGTTCCGTCGTGGCGGCCATCCGGCCTGAAAACATCTCTATCGTTCCCTCGGAGGGTTTGAACACTCTTCCGGGGGAAGTCCTGACGATTCTTCCATCAGGACCGGAAACGGTTCTCCGGGTCCGCTATGAAACATATGTCTTCAGCCTGCTGCTCATGCAACAGGTGACCCTTTCTCCGGGCCAGAAGGTACACCTCTATTTGCCTCCGGAAAACATACTGGTTTTCGACAAAGAAACGGAAAACCTCCTGCCGCTGGATTGAGGAGAGATATGAACAGGATATCGAATTTTATCCGGGAGAATCAAAAAGCGGCCGCCCTCTTTCTCGAATTGATGCAGGCGGAGCGTGTATCGGTAACGGTCGTCCATCATAACGACGCCGACGGGATCGCGGCCGCGGCCGCCCTCACGATGGCGTTTGAACGGCTGGGATTCAATTACCGTCTGCTCCCCATTGAAAAGATATATGAACCGCTCGTTAAAAAACTCCATGCCGATACGGGTGACGTCATTCTCTATGCGGATCTGGGCGGGCAGTCAGCAGGGCTGATAGGGCACTACGCCGCCCGGAACCGCCAGGTCATCATCCTGGACCATCATCTGCCCGGCGGTCCTGTTCCCGGCAACACGGTTCACCTGAATCCCGAACTATACGGTATCAGCGGGGATGACGACGCGTCCGGCGCCTCAGTCTGCGCCCTGTTCGCCCGGGAACTCCTTAGAGAGGCCGGGTTCGACACCCCGGACAGCGAGGCATGGCTGGCGGTGCTGGGCGTTATCGGGGCGGTCGGTGACGGGCAGGAACGGAACGGCATATTCACCGGCATGAATGAGATGTTCTTTGCAGCGGCGACGAAGGAAGGAAGCATTCGGAAGGCCGGGAGCGACTTGACTGTTCCCCGCCTGCTCGGAAGAACCGTCAAAGAGATTGTGGAGATCGTGACTCTCCTCGGTTCCGTGGGATTCTATTCCGGCGACGCCGCCACGGCAGGGGCGCTTCTCCTGGGTGGAGACCCGGATGAAGCGATACGGCGGGCGGGACAGCTTGAGGAGATAAAGACGGCCTCCTTTGCAAGGGAGGTGGAGCGAATCAGGCGTGAGGGTCTCGCGCAATCGGACCATTTTCAATGGATCGATGTTCAGGACCGCTTCGCTCCCATGGGGGTGAAGGCGATAGGACTGTTCCTGGAACATCTTATCACACAGGGGCTGATCGCGAAGGATAAGTATCTCTTCGGATTTCAACATCTCCCCGCCGAAGTGCCAGGGATCGGCCGCATCGATACGGAGCTGACAAAGATATCGTCCCGGGTTTACCCGGAACTGAGGGAAGCGATCGAAGCGGGTATGCGGCCCGACTTCATGACCCTGGTTCCCGGTGCGACTGATCTCGTTGAAGGAACCGCAGACGGCTGTCACCGTTTCGCAGCAGCGTCACTTATCGACAGGGGTCGTGAGGAGGACTTCATCGGGGCCCTTGAAACAGTCCTGCATAAGAATAATCGTACATCCTAACATCGAGACCGTTCATACTGCGTTCCATTTCTTTTATCCTTCACGTGGCAGATACCCTTCCGGGATGGCTCAATAATCATATTCAGGAATCAAGGTGCCACGAATAATCCTGAGGGTGAGAAACTCCCGGTTTTGGAGGGAACCGATGCAGAGTTCCCCATGTCATCACCCTTCAAAAAAGGGTTCAAATTGGTTGTTAACCGAATTGATGGCCACGTGTTCCTTTCTTTGTTACTCCTTCGATAATGTGCAGGCCCGTCCCTTCAGGTCGAAGAGCAACCGCAGCACACTCTTTGTCCTCTCGCCGAATATCTTTTCGGTAAACACGTCACCGGCAACCCGCTTGGAAATTTCCGATATGGTGGGATAAACGTGAACGGCACCTGCGATGGTTGAAAGCTTGACACCTCCGCCCATGGCAATGATCCATTCATGTATCAGCTCTCCCGCGTGCGCGCCGATAATCTGACAACCAAGCAGTCTGCCCTTCGATCCCACGAGGATCTTGATTTTTCCCAGCGGCTCCCCTTCGGCACGTGCCCGGTCATTATCCGCGAATTTCTCTTCGAACAGATGATACTCGACACCCTCCTTCTTTGCCCTTTTCTCGTTGAGGCCGATGCTTGCCACTTCCGGATCGGTATAGGTACACCAGCCGATTTTTGAATAATCGGCCTTTCGAGGTAATCGAAGTACCGCGTTGGTGAGCGCGACGCCGCCTTCATAACCCGCGACGTGTGTAAAGGGTAATTGGCCGTTCACATCCCCGCAGGCAAAGATGTGCCGAATGTTCGTCCGCATGCGCAAATCGGTCGGAATGGACCGGGGAGTAAATTCAATCCCCGCGTTGGCAAGGCCCAGACCGTCAATATTCGGTTTTCTCCCCGC
>JAFGQD010000046.1 GCA_016935875.1 Deltaproteobacteria bacterium | reverse complement strand
TCCCCGAAAGATATCCTCCTGTGAGTGAGACATCTGACTTTCGGATCTCTTCGGGAGTTCCGTGGAAGACAATTTCACCGCCGTTCAATCCCGCACCCGGTCCGACATCGATAATATCATCCGAGCAGTTCATTATCTGTGCGTCATGTTCAACCACGAGCACGGTATTTCCCATGTCCCGCAGGCGTTTCAGCGTAGTGACAAGCCGCATACTGTCTCTCGGGTGAAGGCCTATGGTGGGTTCATCCAGGACATAGAGAACTCCGACCAGTCCGGAACCTATCTGCGTGGCGAGACGGATGCGCTGTGCCTCTCCACCCGAGAGGGTGCCCGAAGAACGCGAAAGACTCAGGTAGTCCATGCCAACGTCGATTAGGAACTGCAGTCGTTCCCGTATCTCCTTTCGTATCCTTTCGGAGACAAGGGCCTCATTCCGGGAGATGGACAGGTTGTCAAAGAATCTCATGCATTCGTGAATCGACATCCTGCATATTTCATCGATATTTTTTCCACCGACTGTTACAGACAGACTCTCCTTTTTCAGCCTGGCGCCCCCGCAGACCGGGCAATCGTTTATATTCATGTATCTCGAAAGTTCCATCCTGGAATCGCCGGATTGTTCCTCTCTGTATAGCTGCTCCAGTTTATTGAGCACACCCTTGAAACGCTTCTCATAAAAGTGTTTTCTTCCTCTCCTGTTGAAATAAAACCCTATCTTTTCATCCCCCGAACCGTGCAGCAGGACATCCCGTACCCTTTCAGGCAGTTTGTTGAAGGGTGTGTTTATATCAAATCCGTAGTGGCTGGAGAGGGCCTCCAGCATCTGGTGATAATAGATGGAATCCTTCCGCTCCCACGGGGCGATTGCTCCCTCCCTTATGGAGAGTCCGGGATCTGGCACGACGAGATTTTCGTCAAAATAGATCTGTGTTCCCAGCCCTCCACACTCGGAGCAGGCGCCGTATGGACTGTTAAAGGAAAACATCCGTGGCTCAAGTTCCGGCACACTGATGCCGCATTCGGGACAGGCGTAATTTTCACTGAAAAGCATCTCTTCTCCATCCACAACCTGGATGCAGACAAGTCCTCCCGAAAGCCCTGTAGCGATTTCCAGCGAATCCCTCAATCGTTTTCCGATACCACTTCTGACAATCAGTCTGTCGATCACCACGTCGATATCATGGCGCCTGTTTTTGTCCGGCGCGATATCCTCGCCGAGATCCCGTATCGAGCCGTCAACACGCACACGCGCAAAGCCGTCTTTTCGCAGCCGCTTCAGTTCTTTCTGGAATTCGCCTTTTTTGCCTCTTACGACGGGCGACATGATGTTGATTTTTGTGCCTTCAGGCAGGGACTGTACCCTCTCCGCCATCATCTCAACGGTCTGGGCATCGATACGCTTTCCGCAGTTATAGCAGTGAGGTATTCCCACACGGGCGAAGAGCAGTCGCAGATAATCATATATCTCGGTTACCGTCCCGACTGTTGAACGTGGATTGCGGCTCGCGGTCCTCTGTTCAATGGCTATGGCGGGGGAGAGGCCTTCAATGGATTCGACCTCGGGTTTGTCCATCTGGCCGATGAACTGGCGCGCATAGGTTGAAAGTGATTCTACATACCGTCTCTGGCCTTCGGCATATATGGTGTCAAACGCGAGAGAGGACTTGCCGGAACCGGATACGCCGGTCACAATGACAAGATTGTCTCTCGGAATGTCAAGATTTACATTTTTTAAGTTGTGCTGACGCGCACCCCTGATCTTTATATATTTCATATTGATAACTACTCAGATGTAAATAAAGAGGGCAGGGAAGGGTTTAGCCTTTCCTGCCCGGATTAAATCAAAATCCCGGCTGGCTATAATTTTATCTCAACGAGGGACTGTTCCCTCAGCTCTTTAAGCCATTCCTGATACTTTTTGTTTATCTTTTCATTTCCTATATTCCGGACGATTTCATCTCTTACTTCTTCGAAAGGTTTTATCCCGGCACCTCTTTTATCCACGACTCTGATAATATGGAAACCCACGGGGGTCTCTATTACTCCGCTGGTTTCGCCCTTTGTGAGCCCGGAGAGAGCCGTGTCCACTGCGGGAAACATCATTCCCTTCTCAACAAAGCCCAGATCGCCCCCGGATCTGGCGGCAGGACCTTGGGAATACTCGTTCACCAGAAGATCAAATGATTCGCCATGTTCCACCCTTTGCCGTATCATTTCCGCCTTTGTTCGAAGCTTCTCTGCGGTACCGGCATCACAATCTTTCGGTTTCAGGAGCAGTATCTGCCGTATCCTGGTCGCCTCTTTGCCTTCATACTGATCCCTGTGCTTGCTATAATACTCTCCAATTTCCTTCTCGTTGATTGTTGTTCTGGACCGTACCTCTTTTTCTACAAGCCTGCCCCTTATGATGTTTTTCCTGATTTCGTCCTTGTATTCATCCGGCGTGGTTCCCTCTTGAGAGAGTGTTGCCATTAACGTATCAACGGAGATATTTTTGTCCCTCAACATACCTTCCATGGCCTTGTCCACGTCCTCGTCGGAAACGATAATGCCCAGCTTCGCTGCCTTCTGCTCAAGCAACATATTATCGATCAGCTTATCCAGAACCATCTCCCTGGCCTGGGCCACTACCTTTTCCCGCTGAAGCCCCTCAGGGATCTTTTCTATCCTTTTCATATATGCTTCAAGGGTGTCATCCAGCTCAGAAAGGGTTATCACCTCGTCATTCACGATGGCGACAATCCTGTCTTCAAAAGCGGCATTGAGTGAAGACGAGAAGAAAATAACAAGGATACAGACGATGAAACATATTTTGGATTTCATATAAACAATCTCCCGCATTATTTAAAATCGATGAAGACGTTTTTGTAGGAAACTCCCCAATCGAAGCACCATGCCCAAAGGCTCCATGTGTGACCATAAACAGCTAGAGGATTTCCGCTTACGTGTATCTTGCGCTTGATGCGGAGCGCGGATAGCAAACGGGTAAAAAATCGATTTTTCTCAACCATAGCCCTTTATGCTATCAGAATGTTCCCGATTCTTCAATCAATGCTCGCTGAAAACGAATAAAATGATGTTTCCCGATGGCAATGCCTGTCGGGATATGTGGGTTTTATTCTCCAGCAAGTGCTCCGAGAAGATATTTTGCCCGTTCAATTATGTCTTTTTCCTCAAGACCCGGCATGGAAACAATGAGCCTGTAATCGGGAGTAAGTCTCATCCCCCGTAATGTATTCTGAGAGAGTTTCAGTATTCTGGCAGGATCCACAGGGCTGTTTTCACAAAAATTAATACACATATCCCTTCCGTTGTACTCCATCCTTTTTGCCAGTATTTTTTTCAGCATGTTTTTTATTCTGATAATATCCATAAGATTGTCCACCTGAGGAGGAACCGTACCGTAACAGTCTGCGAGTTCTTCTCTTAAGCCGGCCAGATCGTCTTCCGAAGAGGCCATGGATGTTCTCTTATACGTCATCAGCCTGGAATGCATGTCCGTGATAAAATCATCCGGTATAAAGGCGGGTATGCCGAAGTGTATCTCGGGATCTATCTCTTCTTCAGGATGTTTTTCTCCCTTCAGTTCCCTGATGGTCTTTTCCATCAACTCCGTGTAGAGCTCATAACCGATGGCAGACACGTGTCCGGATTGAGACATGCCCAGGACACTTCCACCGCCTCGTATGGTCAGATCGTGAGTCGCCACTTTGAACCCTGACCCTGGTTCCGAAAACTCTCTTGCTATGCCAAGTCTTTTTCTGGCATCCCTCGAAAGGGCCGACTCTTCAGGGATCAGGAGATACGCGTAGGCGTCCTCATTTCCCCGGCCAACCCTTCCTCTCAGCTGATACAACTGGGCAAGGCCGAATCTGTCCGCGCGATTGATGATTATGGTATTGGTCGACGGTATGTCGATACCGGAACTTATTATCGTGGTGCAGACAAGGACATTGAAGTCCCTGCGGACGAATTGAACCATTATGTCTTCGAGCTCCTTCGCCTTCATCTGGCCATGCGCCACGCCTATCTTTGCATCGGGTACCTGTTTTTCGATAAAACTCGCGATACTGTAAATGGACCTCACCCTGTCATGGACAAAGAAGACCTGTCCCCCTCTCGCAAGTTCACGCTGTATAGCGTCCCTTACAACATCCTCATTGAATTCACTTATGTGAACCTCCACGGGGCGGCGTTCCTGCGGGGCGGTGTCAATGACGGACAGGTCCCGTATCCCGATGAGGGACAGTTGCAGTGTCCTCGGTATAGGAGTCGCCGTCAGAGTAAGGACATCGACAAGCGCCCGCATTTTTTTGAGTCTCTCTTTATGGGCCACGCCAAAGCGCTGTTCCTCGTCTATAACCACCAGTCCGAGATCCTTGAATCTAACATCCTTCTGCAGGAGCCTGTGTGTGCCGATAGCGATGTCCACGAGACCCCTGTTTATATCCTCCACGATCTTCTTCTGCTGGGCGCTTGTTTTATACCGGTTCAGGACTTCTATGCGGACGGGATATGGATGAAACCTTCCGGCAAATGTCTGGTAATGCTGTTCCGCGAGGGTAGTCGTAGGCACCAGGATCGCCACCTGTTTTCCCTCCATGGCAGCCCTGAAGGATGCCCTCATCGCGATTTCTGTCTTTCCGAACCCTGCATCGCCGCATACAAGCCGGTCCATCGGTTTCGAATCGCCCATATCATAGTAGACATCTTCAATGGCCCGTGCCTGATCGGGGGTCTCTTCAAACGCGAAGGAAGAAGAGAACTCCTCATAATGTCTGTCTGAAGGAGAAAACCTGTGCCCGTCCATTACCTCTCTGGCGGCGTAGATTGAGACAAGCTCCTCGGCGATCTGTCGAACCGACTGTTTAACCTTCTTTTTGACCGTTTCCCATGATGTTCCGCCAAGTTTGTCCACATT
>JAFGQD010000045.1 GCA_016935875.1 Deltaproteobacteria bacterium | reverse complement strand
TTTAATTCCCCTTCTTGCTTTTCAAGATGCCCCGCCTTCAGGCGGGGTAATGCAGTCAATGTCTATGAAAAAGCAAAAAGGGGCCGCATCGTAATTGAGGTCCTTTCTGGTGAGAAAAAGTAATATGTTACCTATGCGGCTGTTTGTTTCGTAAAGCTCTCTATCAGTTTATATTTCTGGACCTTTCCGCTTGCCGTCATGGGGACGTCTTTTCTGAACTCCCAGTACTTCGGGATCTTGTGCCTCGCAATTTTACCCTTGCAGAATTCTATGAATTCATAGTCGCTCGCCAATTCGCCGGCCTTCAATAAAATAACGGCAAGAACCTGCTCCCCGTATTTTTCATCAGGGACTCCCATCACGTATACGTCCTTGACCTTCGAATTGGTGTGGAGAAATTCCTCTATTTCTCTGGGGTAGATATTCTCGCCGCCACGAATGATCATGTCTTTGATCCGTCCCGTAATTTTGAAATATCCCTTTTCATCGATGGTTCCGAGGTCACCCGAGTGAAGCCATCCGTCTTTGTCGATTGCCTCTTCCGTTTCTTTAGGCATCTTATAATAACCCTTCATAATACAGGGGCTCCTGGTAATAATCTCGCCCTGCGTATTAGGAGGAAGCGCATCTCCTGTCTCCGGATCGATCACCGCACCTTCCACGCCGTTCAAGAGCTTTCCCACAGTGGAAATCCGAAGCTCGATGGGATCGTTTCTCCTTGTCATGGTCATGACGGGACCGCTTTCCGTCAGGCCGAAGGCGATGACTATCTCGGCGCAATGCATGTCATTGATAACCCTGTTCATAGCCTCAACGGGGCACGGGGCACCGGCCATGATACCCGTTCTGAGTGAGGACATGTCGAATGTGTCAAAATTCTGATGGTTGAGTATGGCGATGAACATTGTGGGGACGCCGTTGACTGCCGTGCATTTTTCCTTCTCGATAAGCTGCAGGGCCTTCAGGGGATCAAATGACTCCATTATAACCATGGTCGACCCGTGGCCCACGCAGTTCAGGGAACTTGCTACGCAGCCGAAGCAGTGAAAGAGGGGGACCTGAATAAGAAGCCGGTCCTTTTCCGTCATCCCCATCACATCGCCCACCATAAGGGCGTTATTGATAATGGTATAATGGGTGAGCATCACGCCCTTTGGGAAACCCGTTGTCCCCGAGGTATACTGCATATTGACCACGTCATGAAAGTCGACGGAATCTTCCCGGACACTGAGTTCGAAATCGGAGACCCTTTCCCCTAGTGTGATGAGCTCTTTAAAGCCGAACATCCCCGGAGTTGGCTCTCTTTCTCCTATGTACACCACGTTTTTCAAATGGGGGAGATGTTTCGATACGACTTCTCCAGGCAGTGATGTGGCAATTTCCGGTAGTATCTCGTTTACAACATCAAAAAAATTTGTATCCCTGTATTCCTCGATGAGGACGAGCGTGGTGGAATCGGACTGATTGAGAATGTATTCGATCTCGTGGGACTTGTAATTGGTATTCACGGTGACGAGAACCGCCCCTATCATGCCGAGCCCAAACTGCATATAGACCCACTCCGGCACATTGGTGGTCCATACCGAGACATGATCCCCCTTGCCGACACCTATAGCGATAAAGCCCTTCGCTACCTTAACGCACTTATCAAGAAATTCCCCGTAATTCTCTCTAATGCCGGAATCGGGGCATATCAGTGCTTCATTATCGGGAAATCTTGAAGCCGTTTCTCTGACAAGATTTCCCATGGTGATTCCTCTGTACTCTGACATCACTCCTGCTCCTTTTAATCCATATATAGCGGTGGCTGAAAACCACCATTTGCGCGCGCTATATAATGATATTTGGGTGCTGAGTCAACCGATAAATTTTTGCCATGAATAGAGATGTAATGAGACGGATAATCTTTGGAGAGTTGCTTTTCTGACGGGGAAAGAGAGTTACTCCGAGTCCTGGCGACGGGAAAAGATCCCGTATTCCTCCAGAAGGCAGGGGATAAAGGTGGTAAGATCTTCCACGATACAATAATCCGCTATACCGAAAATCGATGCCGCGGGATCGGTGTTTATCGCTACCACCATCTGGGAGCCCTTCATGCCCGCTATATGCTGTGTTGAACCGGAAATTCCGCAGGCGATGTAAAGCTTTGGCGATACGGTCTTTCCCGTGATGCCTATCTGCCGGCCGTAATCGAACCATCCCGCATCACAGGCCGCTCTCGATGCACCCACCGCTGATTTCGGGAAAATCCCGGAGAGTTCGTAGATAACAGGCAGATTTTCCTCTTTTCTCAGACCCCTCCCTGCCGCTACGATAACATCCGCTTTTGTAAGGTCGAATTCCGTTCTTCCGGCCTCTTTGATGCCGGTGGTTTTGGAATGCTTCGTGAATGATTCGAAAGGGATGATCGTTACCTGTCCGGGTTTTTCCGGTTTCTCGTCGAGTGCAGGCCAGGAACCGGGAAGCACGGTGACCACCTTCCTCTCGGTCAGGAGGGCAACCTCAAGGATGATCTTTCCGTTCCACTGAGACCGCAAAAAAGTGACGGATTCCCCCTTTCCCGACAGTTGCTCGACGGCGGTTATGCAGGAGGCCTTCAGGCGGACGGCGAGGCGGGGTGCGAGATCGTATCCCATGGCGGTATGAGGCAGTATGATATAGTGGAGGTCTGCTGTTTTGAGGAGTCCCGTGAGGGCCTCCAGGTAGGCTTCACAATTGTAAAGTTCGAGCCCCTCTCCCTTGATTCCGATTACATTCATGCCGGTCGTTCCGGCTGTATGAGATGCCTGATTTTCCATGGATATTCCCGGGATTATGATTGTTGTCTCCAAGTCGAGAATTCTTCCAAGCTCCCGTGCAAGGGAAAGTGTTTCCCCCGTTACCGGCGTGATATTCCCCTGACGATGTTCGGCGATAACTACTATCTGTTTCTTCTTCACGATTTCATTCATATGATTGATTTCTCGTGCAATATATGTATGAGTTCCCTGGCTTTTTCCTTCTTGTCACCTTCCAGAAACAGGCCTTTCGATGTCGTTTCGGGGTACCTGAACGTGACGATCTCCTCTCTTTTTTCCGGTTTTGCTCCGGGATGGGCCACGAGTACGGTAATTTCCTGGGCCCGCGCCCGAAGTACATTCGAGAGTGCAGGGTAGCGGGGACGATTAATGCCCGACTGTATGGTGAGGAGGGCGGGGAGTTTCATTTCAAGACATTCCCGCACTCCCGACTCGATTTCACGCTCTGCGTAGAGGATTCCCTTTTCAGGATCTATTTCCTCACAGATGACGGAAGAAGCTGACGGATATCCGAGCATCTCGGCAATCATCGGCCCCACCTGGCTCTGCATATCATCCTCGGCCATGACCCCGGCGAGAATGAGATCATACCCCCCCTCTCCGGCAAATGATGCAATCCGTGTCGCCGTCTCAAGGGGGCTTATATGGTCCTCACCCTCGGTGATAATATGGATGCCCCTTGAGGCACCCATCTCGAGGGCCTTTCGTATCGTTGATTCTATTCGGGCGGGTCCCACCGATACGGCGTCTATGGACTCTACGGGCATGTTCTCACGTATCCTGAGGGCCTCTTCCAGGGCAAACTCATCGAAGTGGTTCATCCTGTAGGTTCCCTCAAATTCAGTCCCTTTACCGGAGTTGCTTATGGAAAGCACTCCTTCCGAGTCGGGTACCTGTTTTATGCAGACCAGAATTTTCATATACTATCCAGCTCAAATGTAGTTGTCACAGGGTAATGTACCGTTCAAAATATTGCAAGAAAAAAACCGAGCG
>JAFGQD010000204.1 GCA_016935875.1 Deltaproteobacteria bacterium | reverse complement strand
TGAGAATCTGTTCTACTCCCTCTTCCGATCCATCAGGAACAGGCCGTTTAGGTGGCAGTTCCTGATTGTTGGCCGGCATATACTCGAGATATTTTTTGATGATCCTGAAACAACCATCTTCATCTTCGACAACCTGGTCATTCATGCCTGTCAGTTTTGAGTGGATCTCCCAGCCTCCCATCTCTTCAGCCGTGTAAGTCTGCCCTATGGCCTTTTCAAGAGCCCTGGGACCTGAAACGCTAATGGCGCTTCCCTTCACCTGGACAACAAAATCTGCCATGCACGCCTGAAAATCGGCTACGCCATAGCAATCTCCCATTGCCGCCATCACAAAAGGGCATTCTCGAAAATTGGTATATTCAGCCCAGTGCATGTCAGAGCCAGCTCCACCACCCATGATCTTCTCAGCCCCCTGCACGTCGGGCATTCTTGCCCCCCCGGCTTCTCCCAACCAGATCAGAGGTATCCCATATTCACGCACCTGGGCCTTGAAAAGAAGCATTTTTTTCAGATTTGTCCAGGCGTTAGTCGATGCCAAGACAGTAAAGTCATTGACTATAACGGCAACTCTGCGCCCATCCACATAACCATAACCGCAAATCAGGCTATCGGCGGGAGTCCTATCCTCCATTCCAGGCATATCTGAGGTGCAAAAAGCGCCCAATTCCATAAAGGTACCGGGATCGAGCAGTTTGTCGATGCGCTCCCTCGCGGTTAATCTGCCCTTATCATGCTGTCGCTGAATCTTTTGCGGCCCGCCCTGTGCGAGTGTCTTTTTCTTTCGTATCTCAAGTTCTTCGAATATTTTCTCAAAAGCCATTACACACACCCCTCCTTCAAATAGTAAAGGGAAGGCCAACCGTACCAGATCAATGAGTTGGCCTTCCTCCTGAGAAACAAGAATATGATGCGGGTTTTTATGCTATGTCACGGGTTAATACTTCTTTTCAAACAGTATCGGTTTCCTGAGTGGCCTTTCCAGTGTTTCCGGTGGTACCCACTCGAAGGTTGGACTTATCCTCAGTTCTGTCTTCATTACATTCTTTATCTCTTTGCCGAGTTCTTCGAGTTTGTTTTCCATGCCCTCGCCATATTCAGTTTTTATTATCAATTTGGTTATTCTCGGCGACGGATCTTCTTTTATCACTCGCATATGTCCCGTTACCCTGGGCACAAATTGCTGTAATTTTTTATGTATCGCCCCGGCAAATACATTGACCCCTTTCACGGTGATCATATCATCCGCGCGCCCGACAGGTTTAAGTCTATACCCCTTGAAGCCACATCCGGGGCATTCAGAGGTGAAAACCTCCACGATATCACCTGTAGCGTATCTCAGATACGGCGAAGCCTTTTTTCTGAGGTGGGTGCCGACAATTTCACCCACC
Organism: Deltaproteobacteria bacterium; assembly: GCA_016935875.1. Classification (GTDB taxonomy): domain Bacteria; phylum Desulfobacterota; class Syntrophia; order Syntrophales; family UBA2210; genus UBA2210. Next base: position 1,243 of record JAFGQD010000204.1, on the reverse strand, counting down.
GCCCCATCCTTGACTTCTATCGGTTCCTTCGTCACAGGATCAACCAGATCTTCCCCCGTTAAATCCCAATCCTCAGCAAAATTGTGAAGACCGTAATATTCATCCGAATTGCAGGAAATCGCGATATTGAGCAGCGAAGGTCCCCACCAGTCATACCATCTACATCCGTAGGCATCCTCTACCTTTTTCTTCAACTCAGGAATCCCGCAGCCCATTTCACCTGTAAGAAGCAGACACTTAAAGCCGAGATCCTTGGGATCCATACCGAGATGATTTTTCATCAAATCGGCATAGAAATCGACAATGGCCGCACCGGTGTACCAGAAGGTGGGTCTTGTCCACTTCACCATCTCAAACGCTACCTGCGGGCCAAGCCTTATATCAATGGGGAGAGGAAGTATACCCGCCTTTTCAACCCCCGGGAGTATCGCCGAAGTCGCATATACGCCAAGCGGAAACAGAAAAAAGGCCCTATCCCCTCTTCCCAGACCTACAAGTTTGTGCATAAATACGACGCAATCGGTCACAAAATCCTGATCCTCTTTCGACTGGGTGTATGGATAGGTTGGATGGCCCGTGGTGCCTGAGGTCCCCCCAGTGGAAACCACATCCGCCGGGTCACAGCAAATATGCAGCCCAAATGGATGCCCATATTTCTCCAGAGATGCTTCCATGCTCTGCCGTTCCCGGTCTTTGTCCATAAAGATGGGCAGCTTTCGCAGATCTTCGATAGTTTTTATATCTTCGGGTTCCGCACCACATTCCTTGAAACGTAACTGATAGTACTCAGGGGAGTTCTCATACATGTAAGCAATCGATTGTCGAAGTAGTTTTTCTTTACGAATTTTTCTTTCCTCAAAGCTCATCTCGTTTAATTCTTCCGGATACAATCTGATTTTTCCTACCATTTGATAGCCTCCTTTGTCTAAACGAATTTTGAAACAAACATATACTACTTTTCTCCCTCCTTTACCAAATCTTTTGTCCGAAACAGGTATCAGTATTTCTGTAGAATCTCTGTTCCGATTTTACCTTCAGGATTCTTTACCTCACACACTTTTCTTTAAAAAACGGGCTGTTCCTCATCTCCGGCTACTCAGGCCCTGTATCTCAAAAATCCGGCATACTGTATCAAATGCGATACGGCTTTGAGCCCGATATCAGGATTCTCTATGAAGTACAATGCCCTGTCGTGCAGATATTCTGCGGCATAATCCGTCATTTCCCTGAAGATAATCGGGAT
>JAFGQD010000203.1 GCA_016935875.1 Deltaproteobacteria bacterium | reverse complement strand
TTATATGCCATATCCTGCAACATTCGTTGCTCATCTGTTAAAGTAAACTCCATTTGTTTCTCCTAATCTAATTTTTTTCTCACATCCTCAAGTCTTTGGTGAATTCTTCTGCCAAGGGAACTTTGCAGAAAAGCGAAGGGAGTATGTCACAAGGGGCTCTGAGATTCAAGAACGAAAAGCAGAAGCATGATACGGGGATAACGGGACTGGCGGGTCTGCCGGTTTACTTGGATTTGATGCATACGATGGGCTCAGACGTGACAGACTTCTCGGTATATTCATCGATATAGCGGCCGGGCCTTACGATAATCTAGAAACATATCTAACCAGGACAATAACAGAAAATCCTGCTCCGGCTTCTATCGAATCAGGCTCGGCAGGTATGTAATAATCTGCGGCACGGCCATAAACAAGATGATACAGAGGATATACGCGGGCAGAAAATAAAACACTCCCCTGAAAACGCTGCCAAGTCCGATGTCTTTGGCTATTCCGGCTACCACATAGGTCGAGGCTCCCACGGGAGGAGTCACGGCGCCGAGAGTGGTAATGATGGTTATCATCACTCCGAACCAGAGCGGGTCATACCCGAGCTTTATGGCAACGGGGAAAAAGATGGGGATGGTGATCAGGAGCAGAGCGAGGGAGTCCATCAAGGCGCCGCCGATAATATAAATAATGAATATAACCCCCAGGATAACAACCGGTGAAAAGGGGAGAGCAGAGACCCAGTCGGCGATATCGAAGGGAATCCGGGTGTGGGCCAGAAAGCGACTGAACATGACTGCTCCGGCTATAATGACAAAAACCATGCAGGATACCTGGAGCGTGTCGACCACGGCCGCAGTGAACCCCTGCCAGGTCAATTTCCGCCTTAGAACACTTATAACAAGCGCTAAGAGGCTGCCCACGGCGCCGGCTTCCGTCGGGGTAAAAACGCCCGCGTAGAGACCGCCCATGACAAGGACAAAAAGGAGGAATGCCTCGAAAAACCCGGGGAGGGCTTTTATTTTTTCCTTCAATGATCTTTTCTGCCCCAGAGGGCTCCAATCGGGATTGAACCAGCAAAGGATGGCAATCGTCACCATGAATGAAGCGGCAAGCAAGAGTCCGGCCAGTATTCCCCCGTAAAAGAGCTTGCTGATAGATTGTCCCGTATAAAGCCCCACAAGGATGAGCACCAGACTGGGAGGTATTACCACTCCAAGCGTGGATCCACAGGCAATTGAGCCGACGGAAAGGGCGGGGTTATACTTATATTTTTTCATCTCCGGGAGGGCGACAGCTGTCATTGTTGCCGCCGTGGCCGTATTGGAACCGCAAATGGCTGCAAATCCCGCACAGGCAAATATTGTGGCCATTGCAAGCCCCCCCCGGACATGGCCCGTCACCGTATGAGTCGCCTTGAAGAGTCTTTCATTGAGTCCCGAATAAAAACAGATCTGCCCCATAAAGACAAAGAGGGGAACCATGGTAAGACCGTAAGAGGAAAAGGTATTCCACATCTCCGACCCCACCATGCCCAACGATGCCTTTAAAGAAATAAGGTACCAGAACCCTCCGAAGCCGACCACGGCCATGGTAAACCCGACAGGCATCCCCAGAAAGAGCAGCATAAAAAGAAGTATCGCGATACCCAGCAAACCGATGACAGTGATACTCATGAATCCTTTTCCCCTTCTCCATTAAAGACTTTCAACAGTTCAATCATCAGCACCAGAGCGATCATCACGCAACCGAGAGAGACGGCATACACAAAGGGGAAATACACCATTCGGAGAGTCTCGGACAATTCGTGGACTTCCCAGAGATTTGTCCCCAGTCGCCCGGTCTGCCAGGCAGCCAACAGGAAAAAGATCGTACCGATCAGATAATTAATGGCACTGAGAATACGTTTTACCCTGGCCGGGAAAACCCTGATCAGCACGTCTACGGCGATATGTTGCCGTTGTATCTGTGTCTTGGCCAGTGCGAAAGCGGCTATGACGGCACCAAAGAACCCCATAAGCTCGAAGGTACCCTTTATGGGAATTCCGAAACTCCGGAGCGCCACATTCGCGCAGGCCAGAGACATCATTGCCACGAGGAAAAAGCCGGCAATCGCGATCAGAAGGCTATTCAGAATACGGCTCATCCTCTCCAGGCATCCAATTAGATTCGTCATGGCAATGATCTCCGATTTCTACTGATATTTTCCCGTATTGATCTTTTTGAACGTCATAATATCATCAATAATTTTCACGGCCGGCACCTTTGATCCTGCTCGTTGAATATATCCGTCAACGAGAGGCGAAAGGCGCTTGTTCTTTGCGGCCTCGTCTTCGGGACCAAACTCGATCACCTCAACATCGTACTTCTCTTTTGACCAACGGACAGCTTCATTAACGTGTTCATCAACATAGCGTCCCGTCCACTCTGCCTGTTCGCGGTATAGACCATCGAGTACTTTCTGCGCATCGGCGGGCAGGGAGTTCCAGCGGTCGAGATTCATCACCACGCCGAAGGTCACAACCTGGAGGTTGGTCATGGTAATATACCGGCAGTACTCGGCATAGTTGAAGTCCTTCATCACCTCGAGAGAAGAAGCCATCCCCTGGATAACTTTTTTATGAAGCGCGTCGGGAACATCCGACTGGGGCATCCCGATAGGGCTGGCACCAAGGAGCTCGAAGACCTTGACCCCGGTCCCCGCCGCCCGTATCTCCATTCCTTTCAGGTCCTCCAGTGTTCGCACGGGGTTTATCGACATGATATTGGCCGGAGGACAGGTAAACAGAGTAAGCACCTTTACCTTACCAAAGGACTCGGGCCGGTATTTATCATACAGATCAAGAAGCGACATGCTTGCCACCGTCGCGTTCGGCCATCCCAGCGGCAGGTCGATTGCTTCGACCACGGGGAAACGCCCCGGGTGATAGGACATGGCAAAACAGCCGATATCGGCCTGTCCCGCTACAACGCCGTCGAACATGTTTTTTGCTCCCAGGAGCGTGCCACCCGGAAAGGTGTTGATTTTAATGCTTCCATTTGTGCGGCGCTCAACCTCTTTTTTCCATTGTTCCATCTGCACGCAGGGAAAGGTGGACGCCGGGGGAAAGTTCGCGTAGGACAGTGTCGTTGATTTTGCCGAAACCGCCGGTACGGCAACCATCGCGCACAGTACTATCGCCACCATAGAAACGCCAATCTTTTTCATTAATCTCTTTTCTGTTTTCATGAAAAACCTCCTTTTATAGTTGTAATCCCCTATCAAATCCCCGGAGATTAAGATCAACATTCCGGGGATGAGAAGCCTCTTTGATAACTTTTTTCATTACCGCCTCATCACAGAAGAGGGCCTCCTGCGAGACGGCATACCCCAGAAGAACAAGGTTGGTCACCAGCAGTGACCCGATTTCCCTGGCGTATTTCGTGGCGTCGATCGCCGCATATGCACCGCCGCGATCCGTATTCACCACACGGGAGCCATCCGGTTTGAGATAGCTGGAATGAATGGCAACATTGGAATGTGTAAAAAACAGCCCGGTATCGGCCAGGCCCTTTCGTATAAGAGGACTCTTAAAAGATCCGATCTTTACATGGGAGATCACGGTTCCACCGCGCATGGCCATTCCGTGCGTTTCCGCCGTCAAGACATCGAGTCCCATTTCCAGTCCCGCTTCGGCAAGAAGGCGCGTCACAAAGAGAACGCCCTGCCCGCCCTTTCCACTGACAATAATCTGCTGTTTCACTTTTTACCTCCGACTTCCTCTGCAACAATCGCTCCCACCGGGCATACCGAACTACAAATACCGCAGCCGATACAACTGTTCTGATCAACAGAGACCTTCTCCGACGCTTCATCAAAGATGAGAGAGGGACACTCGAACTGTTTCATACACACGTTGCATCCCGTGCATTCTTCGGTCACGGTCACCCGGTACCGGATCTGTTTCTTCCGCGCCTCCCGATCCATGATACAGGGGTGTTTTGCAATGATAACGGCCACACCTCCTTCATCACTCCGGCAGAAGCGGTCCGCTTCCTTGAGGGTGGAGATGAAGGAGTCAAGATCGTAGGGATCGGATTCCCGCAAAAACCTGACCCCACTCGCCTTCACAAGATCGGGGATATAAACGGTATTCCCCGGGGTTCCATCAGCCATGATCCCCACCTGCGGTGTGGGCTGATTTCCCGTCATGGCAGTGGTCGAATTATCGAGAATCACCACAATAAATCTCGCCCCCGTAAAAACGGCATTGATAAGCCCCGGAATGCCCGCGTGAAAGAAGGTTGAGTCACCGATGGTGGCAACAACGGTGGGATAGTCGGAGCTATCCGCGGCGTAGGCATGATACAGTCCCGCACCCTGACTAATGCCAGCGCCCATGCAGTGGCAGGTATCGACGGCACCGAGGTTCATTCCCAGGGTATAGCAACCGATATCACTGGGAAGGATACCCTTCGGGAAGGTTTTCCTGATCGCGTAGAACGCCGCCCTGTGGGAACACCCGGGACACAGACTCGGTCTGACTCCCCCCTCCTCCGCATCAGGTTCGCCTTTTCCGGGCACATTCAAAAACGCCTTCAGGACTTTCTCGATAATCTCAGGCGTTAATTCTCCATAATCGGGAACAGCCTTCGAGATTCGTCCCGCAATCGCCCGGTTCGACAGCTGCATTTCAATGGTGGGATAGGTTTCCTCGATAACCAGTATCTTCGTATACTCTGAGGTGATATGTTCGATAAAATGTCTGTTCAACGGATAGGGAACATCGACTTTGAACAGATCTACTTTCCCGATGAATCCCAGATCTTCCAGAATTTCATAGGTATTGGCATAGGCGACTCCCGACGATACGATGCAGTATCTATCCATTGAACCGTCACCCTTGACACAGGAAGGGTATAATTCTACAAGTCCGGCTATTGCATCGATCTTATCATTAAGCTGACGGTGAAGATCGGTGAGAAACTTCGGTGTGGCAACCCAGCGGCCCGGATTCCTTTCGAACTGCGCCTTTCGGGAAAGGACTTCCGGAGACAGGCAGCTCACATTCTGCCGGGCATGGCAGACCCGTGTCGTGGGCCGTAACATGACAGGAAGTTCATATTGTTCCGAAAGCTCAAAGGCCCTTCCTACCATCTCTTTTGCTTCTGCGGGGTTTGAGGGATCAAAAACGGGAATCCTGGCAAACTGAGCGAAAGATCGGCTATCCTGCTCCGTCTGTGAACTGTGAGGACCGGGATCATCGGCGACAACAACCACAAACCCGCCGGTAACGCCCAGATAGGCAGACCGCATAAAGGGATCGGATGCTACGTTCAGCCCCACCTGTTTCATGGCAACGGCGGAACGCTTTCCCGTATAACTATGTCCCAGGGCAACCTCATAGGCCACCTTTTCATTGACGGACCACTCGATATGCATCGGCGTTTCCGTTTCCCCGGCAAAGGTGACAACCGACTCCAGTATCTCTGAAGCAGGTGTCCCCGGATAGGAGGAAACCAGCGAACAGCCCGATTCAACCAGACCTCGTCCAATCGCTTCATTTCCCATTAAGATTTTCTGTTCCATCTCTATTTCCACTTGACCTCCTTCAATCGACAGGTGCTTACCTTATTCCAAAAAAAAGGCCGTGAACATCATCTGTTCACGACCTTTACAGTTTGCTATGTTTCCCTGCTGTTACGCGCCGAACAGACCTCCCCCTGATATTTTCTGCCACCACCACCAACCGGTTGAGAGTCTGTTAAAAGCTTTCATCTTTCCTCGCTCTTTTACTACAGTTGCTTAGTTCTTAAAGGAATTCTCCGAATAAATCAAGCTTTTTTATTTTTTTGCCAATCACGGTTGTCGAACACACGTCCGGACTTCCTGTCCGCCCTGGGAAGAGAGTGTTAACAGACGATTTCCACGTCACCGCTCAACTCTGGGGTTATAGAAAATCCTGACGCAGCGGCGTGAAGGTGTCGATCAGACGGGCGGTCGGAGTCAGCAGTTGAATCCGGTGGGGCAGGTCGGGGGGAACGGCTACCATATCCCCCGGAGCGAGCCGGTTGGATTCCTCGCCGATGAAAAACATGACTTCTCCCTCCACCACATAGGTCACCTGTTCATGGGGATGGGTGTGGGGAGGATCCGGCTGTGCGGCAGGACCATCAGCAAAGTCGAAGGCAACCATCATCAGGTGGTCCGTATGAAGCATGCGGCGTGTCCGTCCCGGCTTAATCTCGACCGGTGTTGACTCGGAAATTTTGCATACATTCATGTGTACTCCTTTCCTGTTAAGGATTTGTTTTTTTTACTGAATCGCAACCCGAATCGTATCTTTTTGGGAGAACACCTCCATCCGTTGATGGAGTATACCTGTAACCCACTGAACCCGCAGTTTTCCAACCTCATGAAAAACATGCCATTGAGCCGGGGAAAAGTATTTATCTCGCGAGCCACCCGCCGTCGACGGCGATCGTATAGCCGTTCACATACCGGGACGCCTCGGAAGCGAGGAAGACGGCCACCCCCCGCAAGTCTTCCGGGGTTCCCCACCTCCCTGCGGGAATGCGTTGGAGGATATCTTCGCTCCGTTTCGGATCCTGCCGGATCGGCGCAGTGTTGTCCGTCGCCATGTATCCCGGGGCGATCGCATTGATATTAATATCATATTGCGCCCATTCGTTTGCCAGGAGCCGGGTGATTCCCATCACCCCGCTCTTGCTCGCCGTATAGGACGGAACCCGAATCCCCCCCTGGAAGGAGAGCATTGAGGCGACATTGATGATCTTCCCTCCCGTCTTCTGTTTCACGAACTGACGCGCCACTGCCTGGGCGAAGAAAAAGACTGTCTTGAGATTGATGTTCATTACGTCATCCCAGTCCTTTTCGGAAAACTCAATGGCTTCCGCCCGCCGGATGATCCCCGCGTTGTTGACGAGGATATCGACCTTGCCGAATTGACCCACGGCCTTTTCGACGATCTTCCCGATCACGGCGATGTTTGAGAGATCCGCCTCGATTCCCAGGAATCTCCGGCCTCTTTTCTCAACCTCTTTCTGGGTTTCCTCCAGATGG
>JAFGQD010000202.1 GCA_016935875.1 Deltaproteobacteria bacterium | reverse complement strand
TTCGACAATATCTTCGTGCAGGATGTGAGCGACAGCCAGCTCACTCCGGATTTTGACGCAGATACTCCCTTCAGATGGGAGTAATTCAGGGGACATAGTCTTCAGGTGCTTGAGATTTTTAAAGGTTTACTGCCCGTCGACAGTATATATCTCCACGCCTGGCGGGGCAGTGAAGTTAAATAACTCCTCCGGAGGATTGTTGTTGAACCTGATGTCGCTGAAGGTAAGACTGGTGGTATTGTCGTACATATCGGTAAAAATGCATTCCACAATGCGGAAAGTGTCCTTATCCACAGTGATCAGGAGGGCTTTGATGCCGGCTTCGTATCCATGCGGTGCAAGGGTTATGACATAATTGCCTTTTGTGTCCATGGGACCGGTGTCGGGGAAGGCTATTTCAAAATCATCTTTCAGTTTTCCGATGCCTGTGAGAAATCGTATGGTCATCTTTGACGACAGAACCTTCTTTGCGTCCTGGACATACACAATATTATCATCCGGCATATAGAGCCACGCCTTCCGGGGATTTATGATCAGCTTCTTCATAGAAGGCTTTGCATAGTCCCACAGCATCATTTCAGGTTTCTTCAGATAGACCGTACCTTCCTCTCTTGTTGTCCTGTCTATGGATTTAATGGTTGCTTCCTGAATGAAATTCGCCCTGAAATCCACTGTATTATCATACACCGTCTGTATCTTCGCGACAAGTTCATCGAGGGGCAGGGTCTGGGAAGGTGACGCTGTTCCCGGAAGGATCAGCACCGTGATCACAGACAGGATCAGAAGAATTTTTTCCCGGCGAGAACATCTGATAATAAAATCAATTATGATGTGTAAGGTAAACATTTGATAATAGGGGTATAATTATAAATAGTTGTTATTGTTCGGAATAATCCAATGCCTAAATTATGGGCAATGCGGTGTAAGGTATCGTCAACAGGGTATTCTCATTTTTTATCAACAGGTTTATCAACAGCCCTGTCCACAGTTTTGTGAAGAACTGAATGCGGGTTGTGGATCTCTCTGAGAAGATAAACAATTACGAGATCTTTACCCTCCACCCGAAAGGATCTTCCTTTTCACCATACTGGATCCGGAGGATTTCATTGTACAGTTTTTCAGTCAGGGGGCCTGTATTGCCGTCACCGATCACATGGTCTTTTCCTCGGTAGTGGATCTTTCCCACCGGCGATACAATGGCGGCTGTTCCCGACGCGAATGCCTCTTTAAGGGTCCCATCGGCATTGGAGCTCAATATCTCATCCATCGACAATTGTCTCTCCAGAACGTTGACTCCCCATGACCCTGCCAGACGGATCACGGAATCACGGGTAACGCCCGGCAGGATGCTTCCTGAGAGAGGGGGTGTTATCAGTTCATCTCCGATAACAAAGAAGATGTTGCTTGTTCCCACCTCTTCAACATATTTCCGTTCCCTTGAGTCGAGCCACAGCACCTGGGCGCAGCCCACTTCCGATGCCTCCCGGCTTGCATAGAGACTGGCCGCGTAATTGCCTGCCGCCTTGCAGTATCCCACACCTCCGGGGACTGCCCTCGCATATTTTTCGCTCACATATATCTTGGTTGGACTGAACCCTTCCGGATAATATGCTCCGACCGGGCACATAATGATGAAAAACAGATACCTGTTCGATGCGTGTACACCGAGTGCGGCCTCCGTCGCGATCATCGTCGGTCTGATATACATAGATGTTCCCGCACCGCGCGGTATCCAGGCCTTTTCCAGAAGAACCAGCTTTTTCAGCGCTTCCATAAACAGGTCGCTGTCTATAGTGGGCATGCACAATCTTTCCGCGGAAAGATTCATACGGTTTATGTTCTCTAAGGGTCTGAACAGATAGATGGAATCATCGTTCCCTCTATAGGCTTTCATGCCTTCAAATATCTCCTGGCCATAGTGAAGGCACAGGGAGGAAGGATCGAGAGACAGAGGGCGTATGGGCTCTATGGAGGCATCGTGCCACCCCGTATCACTGTCGTATTCTACAATAAAGAAATGGTCGGTAAATATCTGTCCAAACCCGAGCTTTGACTCATCTTCGGGCTTTGGTTTCATACGCTCCGGATCGACTTTTGTAATAGTGATCTCCATCTCGGTTTTCCTTTCAAAAATGAATGCGGTTCCTTATTATCCCTGTTGCTGAAAATCGGTTCAAAATGAGTAGGAAAGGCTTTAAGCTTGTCCCGGGCGACTGAAGTCGCCCCTATCAACTTTAGTATAACTGATTAGTTATGGAAATACACGCAAATGTATCTGGCTGTCAAGAGGAAAAAATATCACGCGTACTTAAATTGCGTCTCTGTCGAGGGTTCTATACTGGATGGCCTCAGATATGTGGGACTGACGGATCTGTTCCTCACCTTCAAGGTCCGCGATGGTTCTGGCCACCTTCAGTATCTTGGTGTAGGCCCGTGCGCTCAGACCAAGCCTGTCGACCGCCATCTCAATGAGCTTCTTCGAGTCTCCGTCAAGGGCGCAGTGCTCTTTTATCTGCCTGTTGGACATCCTCGCGTTGCACAGTGTCCCGCCTTTAAACCTGCTCTTCTGAATATCTCTCGCTTGGTTTACGCGTTTCTTTATGGTTTCTGATGTTTCTCCTTCGGACCTCATCGACAAATCCTTGTATCGTATGGACGGCACCTCTATGTGAATATCTATCCTGTCGAGCAGGGGGCCTGAGATTCTGGTTCGGTATTGCCGTATCTGATTGGGGGTGCATCGGCACTGTTTTTTGCTGTCAGTGAAATAACCGCAGGGGCAGGGGTTCATGGCGGCCACAAGCATGAATCTGGCAGGGTAGGTCGCCGAGCCGGAAGATCGTGAGACGGTCATGTGGCCACTCTCAAGGGGCTGTCTCAATACCTCAAGCACATTTCTTTTGAATTCCGGCAATTCATCCAGAAAGAGAACACCGTTATGGGCGAGGCTTATCTCACCCGGACTCGGTATTCTTCCCCCTCCCACAAGGCCCGCGTCGGATATGGTGTGATGAGGCGCGCGAAAGGGTCTGGCGGCCAGGAGAGCTTCTTTTTTGCGAAGCAGTCCGGCTACGGAATGAATCTTTGTTGTTTCGATGGCCTCTTCAAATGAAAGATCAGGCAGGATCGTCAGGAGACGCTGTGCCAGCATGGTCTTGCCGGAGCCGGGCGGCCCGATCATGATTATGTTGTGCCCTCCACTGGCCGCCACCTCCATCGCCCTTTTTGCCTGATTCTGGCCGTTGACTTCGCTGAAATCGAAGGGGTAATGAAGGTTCCGGGAGAACAGTTCTGATGCATGTACCTCAATGGGAGGGAATTCTTTTGTGCCGTTAAGAAACTCAACCACATCGTGCAGATAATCAACAGCTATTACCTCGATCTTTCCAATCATGGCGGCTTCCCCGGCGTTTTCCCGTGGAAGCACGATTCCCCTCAACCCCATCTGTGCCGCCTGAATTCCGGCCGGCAGTGCGCCGTGGATCCCTTTGACGCTTCCGTCCAGCGACAATTCTCCCGTGAACATGTACTCGGAAAGCCGCTCTTTTTCGATGATTCCCTGTGCAGACAGGATACCCACGGCTATCGGAAGGTCAAACCCCGTCCCCTCTTTTTTGATATCCGCCGGAGCGAGATTGATAGTCACCCTGTTGCCGGGAAAGCTGTACCCGGAATTTTTTATGGCGGATTTTATCCTGTCCTTGCTTTCCCGTACGGATGCGTCGGGAAGACCGACGGTGGAGAACTGTGGGAGGCCCCGGGAGATATCCACTTCTACATCAACCGGATAGGAATCTATTCCTATTATGGCGCTGCTCGTTACCTTGACGATCAATTCAGCTGCCTCCAGAAGTGTTCTCCGGACATCGCATACCTTCCGGGGAAGGGTATTTCCTTCCCTGATTCCGGAGCAGGTTTGAAAGGAAGATCATGTATAACTTCTTCATGTTATTGGATGAAGGGGGTTATAGCAAGGGATTTTTATTGTTTTCGATAGTCGGAAGCTGTTATATCAGCCCTTCTTAAGGGGAAGGGGATTATGATAGGTTTTTTTGACTCAGGTTTCGGTGGATTGACCGTACTGAAAAGTGTTGTCCGGGAACTGCCGGAGTATGATTATCTGTATCTCGGTGACAATGCGAGGGCTCCCTATGGGGAGCGTTCTCCGGAAATGGTATATGAGTGCACCATACAAGCCGTTGATTTTCTTTTGAAGAAAGGGTGCCTGCTGGTTGTTGTTGCCTGCAATACCGTGTCTTCCGGGGCTCTGAGAAGGATTCAGCAGGAATTTCTGCCGGGTGCATATCCCGACAGAAAGGTGCTTGGCGTGGTCAGACCTTCAGCCGAGGAGATAGCGGACAGGGGATGCCGGACCATAGGCATCCTTGCCACGGAAGGGGTTGTCAGGTCGAAGATTTACACAGAAGAGCTTGAAAAAATCAGCCCCTCAGTAGAAATATTTTATCAGGCCTGTCCTCTCCTGGTGCCGATAATAGAGGCTGGAAAACAGAACGAAGAACATTCTGATGTCGTTGTATCCGAATATCTGGGCAATCTGTTTGCTCGGGGGGGCAAAATAGACACGATACTCCTTTCATGCACCCATTATCCGATACTGTATGATGCATTCAGGAGACACACTCCTCCCCATGTGAAAATCCTCACGCAGGGGCCGATCATTGCACGTAAACTGAGAGATTACCTGGACAGACATCCGGAGATAGGGGAGAGACTCTCCAGAGGAGGCACCCGGTCGTTTTTTTCCACCGATTCTCCGGAAAAATTCGATCGGCTTGCCAGTGTATTTTACGGGGAATGCATACAATCAATGCCGGTAACCCTTGGTTTTTCTAATTGATATTCCCAGTGAACCTACGAGTGTAAAATATTAATACGCCGGTCATCCGGCCGGCGTATTTTATTCACATCCGTTCTATGCCTTCTTTGGGGGTTTTGACATTAAGGAAATTACTGCGCCAAGCAAGCATGCGACGGCCGCAATCATAAACGGAGTCACCCATATAGAAGGATCACCACCACCCGTGGCGGCATCCTTGAAGTATCCGGCGATCTGCGGGCCGATGACACCGGCGATACCGTATGATACAAATATGAAGCCGTAGTTCAATCCAACGTTCTTGTTTCCGAAATAGTCTGCAGTGACGGCCGGGAAAAGGGCAAAGTTGCCACCGAAATTAAAACCGATGATACAGGCACCGATAATCAGAGTAACTACAGTACCTCCCATCTTGTAAAAGAGGAGCATGATGATTCCCTGGAACAGACACATAAGGAAGATGGACATTTTACGTCCGATTTTATCAGACACCGTTCCCCAGACGATACGACCGAGGCCGTTAAAAATAGCGTACAGGGCCATGGCGGTACCGGCCGCAGCAGATGCGGCTGCAGCAGTCATTCCCGCAGCTTTCAAAGAATCAATACCGAATAGTTTGATGCAATAGATGACCATCAAACCGGCGATGGCTGAGAACAGGAACGTAACCCATGTCATATAAAACTGGGGGGTCTTCAACATTTCACCGGATTCGAAGTCAACCATGCCCAAAGCCGTGCTGCCTGGGTTTGATCCCGATTTTGATGATACAGGTTCCGGGGGAGACCATCCTTCCGGCATATAACCCTCCGGTGGATCAATCATGACGATACTTCCCAGGATGACTGCAACAAGGAAAATGACTCCATAAAGAAGAAAGACGCTCTGTACACCGCCAAGGCCGAAGAAATCCAGATTATTTATCAGACCAAACCAGGAACCGGCTGACTTGACCCATATTGTTGCGCCGAAACCAAAGCCTGCAACGGCAAGTCCCGTAACCATTCCTTTTTTATCCGGGAACCACTTTACTCCCACGGCAATGGGGACAACATAAGCCAGCCCAATACCGGCGCCACCGATAACTCCGATGAAAAGCAACTGGCTCAAGAAGGACGAACCGAATAATCCACCCAATATGTACCCGGCACCAAGGATAACCCCGCCAATTGATGCCAGCTTCCTCGGGCCTGTAACCGAAAGCAGTCTTCCTGAAAGGATCATGACGACTGAAAAAACCAGAAGACCGATTGAAAAAACCCATGCCGCCTGAGTAGCACTGAAGCCGTACATTCCACCCTTAGCCACAGGCAGGGTCAGCTTGGGTGTAAAGACCGACCACGCGTAGATCGCGCCGAGGCACAACTGTATCAAAACGGCGCCTAGTACAACATACCATCGATTCATCACTCTTTCTTTTGTCATTAATTCCCCTCCTTTAGGAACTTATACATGGATACCGTTTAACATTATGGCTCGCATGCAAATCATTATTTTAGTAACTTGGAAATATATCAAACATCAAGTAAAAAATTCTTAGAATTTTAATTGTCAGGCGTGAGATTACTTTTTTCGTTTTCAGGCGACTGTCTTCTATACAATGCATTTAGGGAAGGCGAGCATTCTCCTTCTCATGCAGTGAAAACGCAGATTGGTGTTTGAAACTTGAACTGAACAGTGAATTCATTCTCCGCTGCTTGCGGTGGGGTTAGCGAGTGGATAAAAAATGACATTTTCCTTACCAGTCGGAGATTCCCCGCAACTTGTTACGCGGGGAGGTTCAATAGTTGCGCTACATGTTATTCTCCATTATAATACCGGATACCGGCATGTGATTAGTATAACGGATCTTTTTACGAATCCATCAAAGTTGACATCTATGTAATGTTATTACATGCCTTTAAAAATACACCCCCCAGACAGTCAGGAGCCACTTTTTTATGAAATTTTCGCTCCCATGTTGCAAGACGAAGCTTATCTGTACGATAGGCCCGTCGTCGTGTTCCGAAAATGTTCTCAGGGATATGTTGGAAAGCGGTATGAGTATCGCCCGTCTTAATTTTTCCCATGGAACATTCGAAGACCATAAAAAAGATATAGAGATCATCCGCTCGACCGCAGCGGGCCTTGACCGGATAGTCCCTATCCTCGTTGATCTCCCGGGGCCGAAAATACGGGTGGGCATTCTTGAAAATGAACCCATGCTCCTCGAGAAGGGGAGCTTAGTAACACTTACAACAGAGCGGGTCCACACCACAGGCAATCGTATACCGGTGACTTACAGCAGGCTTACCGAAAGTGTGCATCCGAAAAGTGTCATCTATCTCAACGATGGATTTATCGAACTCGAGGTTATCGAGGTCAGGGGAAAGGATGTTATCTGCCGGGTAATTTCGGAGGGTCCGCTCCTTTCAGGAAAGGGGTTGAATCTTCCGGGAGCGCGCCTCTTTGCTGACTCTCCGACAGAAAGGGACCTTGAACTGATAGGAGCCGCCCTTGATGAGGGAATATCCATTTTCGGCATCTCTTTTGTCGAGTCGGCGGAGTCGATTGTGCGTACAAGGGAGTTCGCCCGGAAAAAAGGCAAAGAGATATATGCGGTGGCCAAGATTGAGAGGGCCAGCGCTGTGGACAATATCGATGAAATCCTGAAGGTAGCTGACGCCCTGATGATCGCGAGAGGAGACCTCGGAGTCGAGGTGCCCATTGAAGAGGTTCCTGCACTGCAGAAAGAACTGATACGGAAGGCAAACATTGCCTGCCGTCCCGTCATTACGGCAACACAGATGCTCGAATCGATGGTGGACAGTACACGGCCTACGCGGGCCGAGACCACCGATGTGGCCAATGCCATCCTGGACGGGACAGATGCCGTCATGCTCTCCGAAGAAACGGCGATAGGAAAATATCCCGTTGAGACAGTCTCAATGATGGCACGTATTGCCACTGTTACGGAAACCAGGCGAAGGTCCATCAGGTCTGCAGCCTTTATACGGAATCTCCTGCACGAAGACCTGCGCAAAGGGCAAATTACCGTACCCGATATGATATCGCTCAACGCCTCAGAAACAGCGATGGCACTGGATGTGAAGTTCATACTGACCCCGACAGAGACAGGGACATCGGCACGGCGTATCGCCCGTTTCAAACCGGAAGGCTGGATCTTAGCCTCCAACCCCCAAAAGAGTGTATGTGGATTCCTCTTTTTTTCCTATGGAGTGTGTCCCACCGTTATGGAAACGGCTCACGCCGGGTGGAGTGATAGCATTCTCGACAGGCTCAAAGAGGCGAAACTTGTCCAAAAAGGCGAATACATAATCATGACAGAAGGCAGATTTTCAAAAGGAGAGGGAAGTACCGATTCTCTCTCCATCATCACCGTCTGAGGGCATCATTTCCATGTGGGCAGATTTGCGATGGGCTGTCTGACGGGAACAAACCGTTCATGTATGGGATACTATTTTCAGAAGGGGTATCTCCAGCTTACAGGTCGCTCTGCTTTTTGAGTACCTTCGCTTCTTTCTTTTTCTGTTTTACCAAGGCCTTAGACAGCTTTTTGTCCTGCTTGGCCTGCTCTTCCGGGGA
>JAFGQD010000044.1 GCA_016935875.1 Deltaproteobacteria bacterium | reverse complement strand
CCAAGAATCGTAACGACCTTGTCAATCCTCATCTCGAGAATCTCTTCTATAAGAGGAAAAGATGGATTGTCAATCTCTTCAATGACCGCTCTGATCTGTTTGTTCTTGCCCATACAATGCTCCTTGGGGACATATGAATGAGAATAGTTTAATAGACAATCTTCAGGACAATCGCTCCCAGAAGAATAACAGACGCAACCCACGCGGATACTATATCAGACATCCTTTTGACCGGATGCTCAATAACATTCCGGACATCCTCTTCGACCTTTTCCTTATCGACATGCCGGACAACATCTTTCACAAGAGAGGTAAAATCCCCATGGGAGTTAGCCAACGCGTGAAATCCTCTCTTCGTGGTCAGCAGCAGATACACCTTTTTATGCACGGCCATAGCATCTACATTGGTAATATGATGCCATTTGAGCTGTTTTTCTCTGAAAAGCTTCCGTATCGTGACGCCATCATCCCCAATGGTCGTCCTACGCACAACCGATTCAAGAAAAATATACAGGGTAGGGACGAATATAATGGAAAGAACTATCGTCTCAAGAGGAAGCTTTTTGTCAACGATAGAGATTACTAATAACACAAGGAGAAACAGAGAATCCAGAAAAATAGGGAAGAGAAACGCACCTCTCGTTTTATAGATGTTTGCTTGCATGGCCGATTACTCTTCCCTCACAAAAGTGCCGCTCTTGCCCCCGCTCTTTTTCAGCAGCTTTATATCTGACAGAACAATCGCCCTGTCCGCAGATTTGCACATATCATATATCGTGAGCGCGGCCACGCTCACCGCGGTCATGGCCTCCATCTCCACGCCCGTTCTGTTGAAGGTTCTGGCTTTTGCAGTAATGGTTATCTCACCCTTCTCAATATTACTCGAAAAATCAATATCGATCCCGGTAAGCTCGAGAGGATGGCACATCGGAATAATGTCGCTTGTTTTCTTGGCAGCCATGATTCCCGCGATCTTCGCGGTGGCGTACACGTTACCCTTTGAAACACCACCCGATTCAATGGCTCTCACGGTATCAGGCTTCATCAGTACTGTGCCGCCGGCGACAGCTTCCCTCAGGGTGGGCTCCTTGGCAGTTACGTCGACCATCTTCGGTCTGTTTTTTTCATCCAGATGCGTAAATTTCATTGTACCTCTCACCGTTCCGGGGGGAAAATTAGCACAGCCCATCCGTACAGTCAAGAGAGTTAGAGACCATGGAAATAATATTCTGAATATGAAGCAGGCGATGAAGGCGTGATCGGGTAACGGTACAGCCGATTCTATTCCTTTCGATATCGTACCGGGTTTTGTCAACCAAATATCTTTCTTGACATTACACGAAAATAGTTTAGTCAATAATCAAAGGAGCTTTAGCAGGGTAAATCTAATTTCATGGAGGTGTATGACATGCGCATTATAGATCTTTCTTCCACAATCTCCCCAAGTGACGAGGGTACTCCTGAATTTCTGAAGACCGAGATTGTCTATCACAATCATGCCGAAGGCGCTGTGCAGGTGGAGGCTCTTCTGCACCTTCCGGCAAAACTCTTCCGCAATGGTGAGGGGTGGGCAACAGAAACCATCACAAGACTCGGAACGCACGACTCGACGCATGTCGACGCACCATGGCACTACAACAGCACCATTGATGGTCAAGAGGCCCAAACGATTGACGAACTGCCGCTCGAATGGTTCTTCGGTGACGGTGTGAAGCTGGACATGACATGGAAGGGAGAGGGAGCTGCCGTTACCGTAGATGATATTGAAAAAGAGCTGGAACGTATCGGATACGAACTCAAGCCGATGGATATCGTATTGATTCAGACGGGAAGAGATATATTTTACGGCGATCCCGACTACATGTTCAGGGGTTGCGGCGTCACGGCAGACTCCACAAGATGGCTGTATGAAAAAGGTGTTCGTGTCATGGGGATTGACGGATGGGGCTGGGATTCACCGCTCAATATGCAGGCGCAGGAGGCAATTGAAAAACAGGAAGCGGGCATTTTCTGGGCGGCTCATCAGGCAGGCATTCCATACTGTCACATCGAACGGCTCGTCAATCTGGGGCCGCTCCCTCCGTTCGGATTCAAGGTGGCCTGCTTTCCACTGAAGATCAAAGGGGGAAGTGCCGGACCTGCGAGGGTTGTGGCGATCTTGGAAGAATAAAAAACCGAAAAAATGACAACGTTATCATGGGCATGGTATCTGCGGGGATTTCCCCCTGGATTACATCCGATCCTCACGATGTATTATGACAAAAAGCCTAGTATTACATTGTTGACGGTATCGGGTTCCTGGAACACGATTCCGTGACCGGCGCCCTCAAACGGTCGAAACGTAAGGTGGGGCATAAGGGATCGTATACTGCTGATCATTTCTTGTGTGATCTCGGTGTCCGCTGTTCCCCAGATCAGCAGTATATCACGTTCCTGATTACCAACGGTCCGGTAGGCATTACGGTAATCCCCAACGGCATCATCCCTGAGCATTGACAAAATAGATCGCTGGAAACCTTTATAGGTGGTTTGTTCCACAAAAAGCCTGGTATATTTTTCAGAATCCGGATTGTTTTCAAACAGGGAAATAAAGCGGTCAACAATGACTCGTACCCCGGCAATGCGTGCAATGAATTCGCCGAAAACAGGGATATGAAAGAAGGCAGGAACCTTGAAATTATTGATCAACGGAGAAATCAGAACCAGTTTTCGAACTCTCTCGGGATATCGGGCGGTAAAATTGACAGCGGTGCCGCCTCCAAGAGAAAGGCCTACCACGTCAAACGGTTCTGTTAAAGCCAGCTTGTCAACCAGTTCCAACAGCTGCTTTTTGTACAGCTCCTGGTCATAGACTACATCGGGCCTGTCGGAATACCCCCTGCCATACTTGTCATAACTCAGAGTCCTGAAACCTGCCCTGTTCAATGCCTGGACCTGCTTGTCCCATGTCCATATCGGAACGGTTCCTCCATGCACAAGAACCACAACCTTGCCGTTGTCAGGACCCTCTAATTTGTAGTGCGTCATGCCGTCGGATAGTTTTATATAGGTACCTCCCAACCCTGCCCGCACAGCTTCATTCAGTTCATTTTTTTCAGGATCAATAATATAATAGATTCCAACTAATACCAGTACCAATACCACAAACAATGCTGATAGCCATTTCATGACATCCTCCAATCATCGTTGCTGAGAGATCCTGCCGCATACAAATTTCATACAACGTGCGGTTCTATGTTATGCCTGTTTAATCCTCCGATAGATCCATCCATTCACGTAGAAAAAATATGTCGCCCATCCACCGAGGCGGATGATCTTCTTAGCTATCCTCTGTACGGTCTCTTGGCTGCTCACTTTTTTGTCCGAGAGGTAGATGGCAAATAATCCACGGTTAACCATCCGGTGAAATTCCGGACTGGGCAATCCGGAGATGTTTCTGTCCGCCTGATTAAAAAAATGTGTCAACCGTCTGAGCATCTCCTCCTCATCCTTGTAAAAAGAACAAAAATTCAGATCTCTTCCGACGCGGTCTTCTTCCTGATCGATAAAGTAATCCAGAAGGATATGAAACCCCTGTACCCACGGAAAATAAGCCCCTTTTACGCGTGACACCAGATCCTCCGAGCACGTATCATCGAACGCGCAGGCAACCAGACAGAAGATGCCGAGCGTTGAACCGCAACATGCCGAGAATTCATACCAGCTCATTTCAGGCAGGTCATTCCGGTACGCTTCAAACCATTCCTTCAAACGAGGGACACGATCTTCCTCTTTCACATGCTTATATACCTGCAAGTCACAATAATAGCCCTCCAGCTCATGGAGCGCTGAAGAGATTTTATCATATGCGGGGAGTTGTTCTAATACAACCTGGCATGTCGTCACGAGCGATGTCAGGTATCCGCCATCATCCTGCTCGTTCCGTAATCGATAATAGTTGGTGCACCTGGCCCCGGGTGTTAACGCGTGAAGCATCGACTCGTGAAGCGCGCGAAAATCAGTCGGGTCTACAGACGTACTGCGATCACACAGATTATCGAGATAATCGCTGATCGTCTGATACGCGACAATAAAACGAATCGCCTCCTCGCATTTCTCGCCCGCCAGCAATCCATAGGCAGCTCCGCCCTCACAATGAAATGTTTTTGTCCGTATGCTCATCAACGCCTGTCTTCGAAGTTCCGGATCCGGAATCTGCTTCGCGAGATTCTTCCACGTATTCAAACAGCGATGTGCATCGGGAAGCACGTTGAAATAGGCTTTTGCCATCATGGTCCATGGAGAGGCCGGAATGATCACTGGTGTAAACTCCTTTTAGTCCAAGTGTAATCCCATTTTCACAAAAAGCAATAAAAATAAGGCCATTGTCGGCAGGCATGCATACGTAACCTGCTGATACCATTGGATATGGATTACCGGCATTCCACCGAAGCATACACAGGTTGCGATATACACAGATGGCACAAGAGGTTTATACTTGAGGGAAGCCGGGATGAATCGGGACCCCTCCAACTTGATTATCGAATGCGAATTTCTACTCTGCGATTTTTTGTCCTGCCTTCAGGGTTGTCTGATCCGTCAGGATGTGTGTTTGGGGTTGCGGGTTTTGCCTCGCCATAGCCGATGGTCTGGAAGGTGACGCCGGCGAGACCTCCCTTTGTCTCAAACCAGGCTTTCACCGCTTCCGCCCGTTTTTGCGAAAGCTTGAGGTTGTACGCCTCCGATCCCCTTGAATCGGTATGCCCTTCAATGACGACATTTTTTTTGTTGAGCTCGCTGATGGCCCGGACAAGCTTTGCGAGTTCTTTTTCCGCTTCCTGCTTAATATCCCATTTGTCAAAATCAAACAGAACATCACCTGAAAGAGAAATCAGTATCTCGGTGCCGACTTTTCTTGCTCCCAGATCGCTGAGTATTTTTTCGAGTTCCACGGCGGAACCTGCGAACGCAATCGACTGCAACCCGATAATATCTACGGTTCTGCCGCTGTAAGCGATGGCACCTCTTTCAGGGCCGAGGCGACTCAGCGCTTCCTGAGCCGCGGCGACTGCCTGCGGATCTTTCGGACCGATATAGTCCTTCCCCGCGAAAACATCCGCTGGCATACAGAGCAAAACCAACATTGTCAGAACAATTATTCTTTGTATCGGAATCATTGCTTTTACCATTTATCGCGTGAGAGCAACATCTTCGAAAGGAAGGATTCCGGGAATAAATACATCAACGACTTGAGTGGTCTCAGGCGGAGCGGGGAACTTTATCCAGATAGTCCTTTTCTCTCCGGCAGGAATAGTCTCCCAGAATCGACCGCCATGTTCGTTATCATGCTTGGGTCCGGCTATGTATAGTCCGTCCGCATCTTTCAGGGCCAGGTATTTCTTCTTTTCATTCAGATCAGTAACATATATGTCCTGATACAGAAATATGATCTTCACATCCTTCCCGGAGGTTACCTTCAGGTCAACCTTCAGGGTCAGCACGTTACTTCTCACCTTTGCTCCGACGATTGAAGCTTCCATTTTACCATCTGTGGATGGCTGTGTCTGAATAGGTTCCAGGGCATACACAGATACTGCTGCAAACAGAATCAGGAACATGAATACCGCTATTTTTTTAACCATGTGCATATCCTCCTTATGTAAGGTTCTCCAGATTGCTATACAATACGTAATTGGTTGTTCGAAACATCATGGCATTATCCCGGAAACGCGCCGAAGGTTCAGCTCATCGTATACAACATGCAATCTCATACCAAAAATTTTCTCTTTTTCCCACAACCATTTCTATCATAATGATTGCCATACCGAATTTCTCTTGTATCGCCCGTTTTCCCTTCCATTGACCATAAGAGGAAAAAGGGATATCGTACAATTACGTATGCGGAAAAGATACAGATACGGTCGGAGGTTACTTAGAAATGAAGGCGATGATATTGAAGACGATCTCCCGGTTTCAGGACAACAAAACCCCACTGGAGATAGTGGATCTGCCCGATCCTGTGCCGGGCGATGGGGAACTGTTAGTCAAAGTGTCGGTCTGCGGAGTCTGCCACACCGAACTCGATGAAATTGAAGGAAGAACACCACCGCCAACCTTTCCCGTGGTCCTGGGGCACGAAGTTGTTGGAAGGGTGGCAGGAGCCGGGAACAATGTGAGACGATTCCAATCCGGGGACAGGGTAGGCATCGGCTGGATTCATTCGGCCTGTGGAAAATGTTCATATTGCCTCTTCGGCAATGAAAACGTGTGCGACCGGTTCCGGGCAACGGGGAGGGATGCAAACGGAGGATATGCCGAGTATATGACCGTCCCGGAGCAGTTCGCTTACCCCATCCCCGATGTCTTCTCCGACGAGGAAGCGGCCCCTCTCTTGTGTGCCGGTGCCATCGGGTATCGATCT
>JAFGQD010000043.1 GCA_016935875.1 Deltaproteobacteria bacterium | reverse complement strand
TCCTCAATAAAGAACATCAAACCATCGATAATCGACTTTGTGGTTGCACATTGAATGATCGCCTGGATATCCGGGGGCAGTGAACGCCATGCCTCGCCGTTGATGATGATATCCTGGATGCCGATCGCCTGGTGGAGTCCCTGAAGGGAGTAGTTCTTACACACGTCATAGAGCCCCAGCTTCAGGTCGCTGGCCGTATTGATCCACTCCCCTCCGTCGAGAAGACCCCTCTCCAGCGCGGGGATGATCTCGCCTCCATGCATGTTCACCGGGGTGCCGCCCATATCCTTCAGGACATCCGAAGACAGACCCGAAGACATGCGGTATCTCATCTTCAGATAATCGTCGAGCGTCTTGGGCTGCACACGGGACCATCCGAAGGCCTCAGGTCCGTCCGGCGCGATCATGAAGGGCATGACGTCCGCACCGAGGATCTTAGTGTAATATTCCAGGTAGAGGTCCCGTCCTTCCCCTTGCAGGTACCAGGAAAGATGGTTGAACATGTCAAGCCCGCTTCCGGCACCGCCGAGCGGGGAGCTGAAGAGACTGCCGGCCGGGTGTTTCCCCATTGTGTAATGGGTCCAGAACTGTCCGCACTCGACGATCCCCTTGTTTACAGCATCCAAAAGTTCAAAGGGTTTCACGATGGCTCCGCTCGCGAGGATTTCGATCTTCAGTCTCCCTGCCGACATCTTATCGATGTCGTCAGCCATTCTTTTCAGCAGCACAATCTGAGGGGCCCCTGCGGGGTGTGAGCTCTGCATCTTCCAGTTGAACTGTGCCGCATGCGTGGGCGCTGTAAAACCGGAAATACACAGTATCAAAGCGCAGGCAATAACCACCACTAACGGAATAACTAAAAATCTTCTTTTCATGGTTTTCCTCCTTATTATGGTATGTTAGAAGTTCGGTTCATCCAAAAACCCTGACTCCATCACCTTATTCTTTTTCCATCCCTCCTTTCTCTTTATAGTTTTAAGTGATATGGGGGAAATCCCCTCCCCCGAGGGCAGTGGTTCGGCAAAACGGCATGCCGTTCCATATATTTTGACAATATTGTCCCTCCCCAATCCGAATCATTTTATTGTTTCTTATTCTGAGACTTCATTTCCTCGTAGGTCCTGTTTAAAAGCCGTATCACGTCGTAGTCCGTGTCTTTCATGCTCACGCACTTTTCAGCATTGACATTGTCAAGCCATGCCTGGCACGTGGGTTCTTCATGGACGGTAAGAAATGCCCGTCTTATTTTTTCTCTCAATTCCGGATGGAGGTCTATTCTGTAGGCAAAGGGGTCCTGGGGAATCGTTGCCGACCACCAGATGTAATTGAAATCTTCTTTTTTCACCACGCTGCGATCTATGACGTTGTCGAATCGATGGGTGGCGACAAATGCGCAGTCTATCTTGCCGTCATAAACCGCCATAATGGAAAGATCATGCCCCCCGGAATAGACTACCTTCTTAAAATATTTTTCCAGGGACATTCCGACTTCTTTAGCGAAAACTACCCGGGGCACCAGATTTCCCGATGTGCTTTCAGGATCAGTCAGAACAACAGTCGCTCCCTTTATGGATTCAACAGTTGTATATTTGCTTCCCTTTTTTGTTATGATGACGGCCTGGTATCCCGGGCCGCTTTTACTGATATATCCCTGTTTCTTCTTGTAGGTGGCGAATACCACTATGTTGGGGTCTTTTTCGTGGGCTATCACGTATGAAAAGGGTCCGTGAACGGCGACATCCACCCACCCATTAACCTGCGCTTCCACGACGCTGGAATAGGAGGCGGGCATATAGAAATTTATTTTTTTCCCGGTGCATTTTGAAAGATAGTCTATAAGAGGCTTATAGATGGTAAGTTCCTGGATGGTTTCCTCGGTGGGGATGATGGAAAATGTGAGGATCTCAGGATCCTTCCACCTTTCATCCGCAAAAATGCATCTTGCCCCTGAGAGGATAAGGCATGTCGATACAAAGAAGGCGATAATTAATCTTGAGATTAATTTTTTCTTCACAATGCAAACCTTCCTGTGTTTGTCACAGATTATTTTAAAAGTATATTTTGCACTGTCGCAGTGTGTGCAACAACTCGTATCGTTGCCAGCTGTAATTGTAATAACATGGTGGAAACTTGCCGTATGGACCGTTACGTTTCCTGAGACACATCTTATCAGGGTATATAGGTAACCTTTAGCTCCGTCCTGTAGATCCTGCCCGTGGAGCGGTCTCTCGCGCTTATCGAAAGGACGTTATCTCCCGGTTGCAGAGCTACCCCGCGAATCCGCCAGTTTATGGTTCCCTCTGCTATGCCGCTCCCCCCCCTGTTGTTAGTCCAGTATAGTGCGTCAATATCACTGAAGGTCAATCCGGCAAGCTCGATGGGTGATGTTTTCAGGATCTTTCCATCGCCCACAAACTGGGGTTCGGTGATTACGATCTCAGGCAGTTTCCGGCCTTCTTCCTCCAGGACGGCGCTCCCTCTCAAGTCTCCCTTTATTTCTTTGCAGCCGGAAAGCGCAAAACCTGAAGCTATAAGGACTATAATGAAAGATAAGAAATACTTTTTCATTTGGTGTTTTTTCCTTTGTCGGAATCGGTTGCTTGTGAAATCCACAGAGGGGATCGTATTTCCAGAAGGGACAACGCCGGGCAGAACAACCACTTTTGAGTATGATAAATTATACAGGGAAAACCGGTAAAGGCAATAGCATGATATACTCATTTATACATAGGTAGAACTACCTATCAGATAAACACCCTACCCGGTGATGGAGATATAGTCTTTGCTGATGGCGTATTTGACAAGTTCTGAGGTGTTCTTGAGATTAAGCTTCTTCATTATATTTGCGCGGTGATTTTCTACTGTTCGAGTGCTTATACACAGCATGCCGGCGATTTCTTTGTTCGTTTTCCCTTCAGCTATGAATTTTATGATCTCCCTTTCACGGGAGGTAAGAATTTCAAAATCGTGAGGGTTATTTCCCCTGCACATCTGAACGAAATTATCGGCAAGGTCATCTGCAAGGATAGGTGAGATGAAAACGCCCCCTCCCCGGATCTTTTCTATCGCCATATAGAGTTCGGTGTCGGCGTCTTCTTTCAGAAGATAACCATCGGCGCCCGCGGAGATGGAGTGGTACAGATAATCCCGGCCCTTATGCATGGTCAGGATGAGAATTTTTGTACGGGGGGCTGACATTTTTATTTTGCGCGTGGCTTCGATCCCTCCTATGTTCGGCATGGATATATCAAGAATGACCATATGGGGGGTCATC
>JAFGQD010000042.1 GCA_016935875.1 Deltaproteobacteria bacterium | reverse complement strand
GGATAGATGCTCAGGATGAGAACAGGAAACTTCGGGTATTCACTTTTCAATTCTTTCAGTATCTCCAGACCGTTTCTTCCGGGCATCGATATGTCGAGCAACAAAAGGTCGTATTCCTTTTTTCTTACGAGATTCAGGACCTCCTGGCCATTGCCCGCTTCATCCGCTACCGTCATGTCATTGGTTTCCGAAATAATCTGTTTGAGACCCGCACGAACGATTGGATGATCATC
Source organism: Deltaproteobacteria bacterium (assembly GCA_016935875.1). Classification (GTDB taxonomy): domain Bacteria; phylum Desulfobacterota; class Syntrophia; order Syntrophales; family UBA2210; genus UBA2210. The sequence goes on along the minus strand of JAFGQD010000042.1, from coordinate 3,233 downwards.
GGCAATCAGTATGTGTATCTTTTTCATCTCATGTCTCCGTTTTTCTCGTATGGAATATGAACCTTTACGATGGTACCCTTACCTGTTTGTCCTGAGATCATAACGGTTCCTCCCCAGGAATAGGCGCGTTCCCGAATTCCTATTAAACCGAATGAATTGATTTTACTAAGTTCTTCTTCACTTATTCCTTTTCCGTTGTCCCGGACAACCAGATCAATATTCTTTTTCGTTTTCTTCAGATTTACACGTACTTTTGTCGCTTCCGCATGTCGCATTATATTGGTCAGGGTTTCTTGTAAGATACGAAAGATAGCCGTAGAAAGATCCGCATCGATAGAAATTTCTTCCGGTTCGATGGTCAATCTGCATTGTATTCCCGATCGTTTTTGAAACTCTCCGGCCTGCCATCTTATAGCGGAGGCAAGACCGAGGTGATCGAGCATTCCCGGCCTGAGATCCATATATATGCGTTTCAGCGTGTTCATCGTCATATCAACCAGTTTTATTGATGACTCCGCTCTTTCAAGAAGGGCAACCTGATCCCTGGGTATCTTCTTCCCAAGCATAACAAGGTCCATATTCAGGGCTGTGAGGAGTTGCCCCAGTTCGTCATGTAGTTCTCTCGCTATCCGGGCACTCTCTTTCTCACGGACCGATTGAAGGTGAATGGAAAGATTTCGCAGTTGCTCCCGGGAATGCTCCAATTCGTTTTTGGCCTTTTCCCGTTCCGTAATATCTTCATATGTAATTACAATGTTTTTTTCCTTAAGACTCTCTCCTATTCTCGATGCGCTCACCATACATTCAATGTCGGTGCCATCTTTTCGTCTGCAGGGAAATTCAGTCCCTACCGTCTTTTGCCGTTGTAATCTTGAATAGAGGCCGGCCATCTTTTCGTAATCTTCTTCCGTTCGGTAGAGAATCCGTGTACTTTTGCCGATCAACTCCTCCTCTTTCCACCCAAAGACGGTCTGAACACCATGATTTACAAATATGATGCGTCTGTCTTTCAGGCCAATTACCGCATGCGGAATTGCTGCAAGAATAGATGCTTCGACGGTTTCAAGTTCTCTTTGTTTTTCCCGTGACTTTACCCTTTCGGTCACTTCCATCATATTACCGAGAACTGCCGCCCTGCCCTCGTATGTGGTGCGCCTCACGATCTCCTCTATCCAATGGATCCTGCCGTCTTTTCCAAGAGATCGAAACTCATAGGACGATAGGCGCTCCCCCTTCAGCATCTTTTTGGCGTTCTCTATAACCATCATGCGATCGTGTGGGTGCACAAAGCTTATTGGTTTTTTACCGATTATATCCTCTCTTGAATAGCCTAAGAATTTTGAGGCGTAGTGATTGATAAAACGAAACTTTCCATCCTGAATGATATAGATACCCGCACGTACTTTGCTTTCCAGGGTGCCATATATACTCTCCTCTATATGCAGATCCCTTTCCGCCTTCTCGAATTCGCTTATTCTTCGGCGTACTTCGTTGAGTTCCCTGATTAACTGTTCTTTGGTTTTATCTTTGTCTTTCATGGCAACTGATTGAATATTCTGTTGTGCTCCTCTTTTACCAATACAGTTCTCATCATTTCGAATGGAGAGTTTTGATTGCGCAGGGATATGCGAAGAATAATCTGACATGGCAGAGGGCATTAAGATTTGTAAATCACATCAACAATTGTCGATCTACTTGTTCCGCAAAAAGATGATTCGAAGTCCTTCCAGTGTAAGCATCTCATCGACAAAATCAATGGTCCTGGTTTCCGGAGCTATGACTTCCGCCAGTCCACCAGTTGCAATAACGGTGGACTCCGTCTTTGTTTCCTTCTTAATACGATCCACAATCCCGTCCACAAGACCGGCATACCCGAACATGATACCCGCCTGCATGCTGCTTACCGTATCCTTGGCAACGACAGACTTCGGTCTGCTCAGTTCAACCGGAGGCAGCTTGGAGGCCTTCTCAAAGAGCGCATGACTTGCTATAACGACACCCGGTGCTATGCATCCGCCCATATATTCTCCCTTTTTTGTAATAAAATCAAAGGTGGTCGCCGTGCCGAAATCCACAATGATGAGATCTCCCTTGTACTTCTCATGGCCGGCAACGGCGTTTACAACCCTGTCAGCCCCTACCTCTTTCGGATTGTCATAGTATATCGGCATGCCCGTCCGTATGCCCGGGCCCACGATGAGCGGAGTAACGTGAAAATACTTCTTACAGAGGGGTTCAAGTATATTCAGCATGGATGGAACCACACATGATATGATAATGTTGTTGATAGTCTTCGATCCGACTTTGCTCGTCCTGTAAAGATTGAGTATCAGCATTCCATATTCGTCAATTGTATGATCAGCGACGGTACGAACCCTCCAATGGTTTAACAGCTCCTCTCCTTCATAGAGGCCGACTACCGTATTTGAGTTTCCCACATCGATAACAAGAAGCATAATAGATCACCTGTTGTATGTTATTCTCACATCTCCGGACAGTATCTGTCTTGTCCTGTTTTTCTCATCGCTGAGCAGAAGCACGCCTTTATTATCTATTCCCCTGCATATCCCCTTCTGCACAACACCTCTGTCTGTCACTTCAATAGTTTTCCCGATTAGATCCGAATATTCCATCCATCGGTCTCTTACGGGAAGAAATCCCTCATCAATAAATATCCTGTACCATTTCTCGAGCAATCCGTACAGATGAGCGGTAAGCTCAAGGCGTGAAACGCTTTCGGATGTCTGCTCCTTCAGCGATGTGGATATACCGAGAAGCTCCTGCTGAAAATCATCTGCTTCCATGTTTACATTAATGCCGATTCCCACAACAACAAAATCAACATTCCGGCCTCTGATCTTCATTTCCGTCAGGATACCGGAAATTTTTCTGCCCCCTGCGAGTATGTCGTTGGGCCACTTCAGAGCAACAGGACAGTAACCCGAAAGCAACTCAACTACCGCGACTCCGGCGACAAGGGTCAGAACCTGAGCATAAGCCGGTTGTATATCCGGCCTTAATATGACGGATGTGTACAGGTTCCTGCCCGGGGGTGAATGCCACACCCTGTCTCTGAGCCTCCCCCTTCCCGCTGTCTGGCAGTCGGCTACCACCACTTCACCTTCGCCGGCCCCATCAACGGCAAGCGAAACCGCACGATTATTCGTTGAATCGATCTCGTCAAAAAAGTGAATCCTGTTTCCTATAAGGCCGCCTGAAACGAGTTTCTCCAG
>JAFGQD010000041.1 GCA_016935875.1 Deltaproteobacteria bacterium | reverse complement strand
GACTGGAGGCTGATCGCGACACCGGGCCACACGCCGGACAGCGTCTGTTTCTACAACAAGGAGCGGAAAATACTTATTGCGGGCGATACGATCCTGAACATGGAGGGTACGGGCGAGCTGAACCGTTTCTGCTACAGTGCCCCGGATATCGAAAATTCATTCGAGAAGCTCTCCTCCCTCGCCATAGAGACGATCTACCCGGGCCACGGAACTCCTATTATGTGCGTGAGAAATCCCATGGCGAAGGTTAAAATGATGGATTTGAAAAAAAGTGGGGTTTAGGGAGAAGTCAGGATAGACGGGTAGGGGCGACTTCAGTCGCCCGATGATGAAGGGAGGTTAAACCCTCCCCTACCCAATTGGGCAGCAAAGTTAGGTTAAATTGGATAGGTGGTAACCAGCGACTCACCATCGGGTAGGGGCGACTTCAGTCGCCCGATGATGATAATGAAGGGAGGTTAAAACCTCCCCTACCCAATTGGGCAGCAAAGGGAGGTTAATGCCCCCCCTACCCAATTGGATAGATGGCAGTGATTGGGAATTGTCCTGTATAATAAATATCTTCACTTTCACAGTGTAATGGTATAGAAGCCGGAGCATATTTTCCCAATATGCATGAAAAGTGAAAAAAGGAGTGGGGGCGTGAATATAGAGAAATTGATCGAAAAAGTCAAAACAACGGGCAGTAAGGCCCTGACTGAAAGTGAATCAAAACAGATTCTTAAGGCATATGGCGTGCCGGTAATCAGCGAAACGGTTGTCTTAAGCGAAGATGAGGCTGTTAAGGCCGCGCGAAAGACGGGATTTCCCGTGGTACTGAAGGGACTCGGCGCCACGCTGCTGCACAAGACCGAGAGAGGACTTGTGCATCTGAATCTCACTGATGACGAGGCTGTCAGGAACGCGGCATCCCTCATCGCCCGCGAGGCAGGGGACGAGCTTGAAGGGCTACTGGTTCAGCCGCAGGTTCAGGGGAAAAGAGAGTTTGTCACCGGACTGTTTCGCGATGAACAGTTCGGACCGGTGATCATGTTCGGCATGGGTGGTGTCTTTACCGAGGCGCTCTCCGACGTCACCTTTCGCATTGCCCCGCTGACCGAAAACGACGCCGCGGAAATGCTCGATGAGATCAAGGCGAAATCGCTCCTGGGAGACTTCAGGGGAGAGAAAGCGGCGAACCGGGACGAACTGATTAAGGCTCTGATGGGACTGTCGCGGATCGGCATGGAGATTCCCGAAATCGCGGAAATAGATATCAACCCTCTTCTCATTAGATCCGATGGAACTGTCGTCGCCGTCGACGCGCTGATTGTACCGGGGAAGAAACAGTCTGAAAAAAAATACCGCCCGCCCGTGGAACCCACCGTCATACGCGATCTATTCTATCCGAAATCCATTGCCTTTATCGGTGCCTCAGGGGTCATAGGAAAATGGGGGCATATGCTTGTCGTCAATACGATAAGCGGCGGCTACAAGGGTGACATATATCTGGTGAATCCGAAGGGGGGAACCATAGCCGGTCGTCATGTCTATACATCGGTTGCTGAAATTCCGGGTGATGTTGATCTGGGAGTCGTTACCGTACCGGCTAAAATGGTGCTGGATCTGATCCCTCAGTTCAAGGAAAAATCTATCAAAAACATGCTCCTCATCACCTCCGGCTTCGGAGAGTCGGACGATGAAGGAAAGGCCATGGAAGAGAAACTCGCCGATGAGGCACGAAAGGCGGGCATCCTGATCTTAGGTCCCAATACCATGGGTATCTGCAACCCGTATTGTGACCTTTTCTGCGTCGGCGCCTCGGTGAAACCTCTGGAAGGTTCAACAGCGATCATTTCCCAGTCCGGAAATCTGGGAATCCAGCTCCTCGCCTTTGCTGGAGAGCAGGCCATCGGGATCAGAGGCTTCTGCGGATCCGGGAACGAGGCCATGATTACGGTTGAAGACTTCATTGAGGGCCTTGAGATCGACCCCCTCACAAAGATTATTATCCTCTACATCGAAAGCGTGAAAAACGGCCGCCGGTTTATTGAAGCTGCCAGACGGACAGGAAAACAGAAGCCTATCGTCCTGCTGAAGGGGGGACAAAGCGGGGCCGGAAATCGAGCCGCGTCGAGTCATACGGGGGCGCTATCCTCCAACTCTCGTGTATTTGATGCCGCGTGCAAACAGACGGGTATCGTCAAGGTGGAGCGATCGATGGAACTTCTCGATCTTGCCGCCGCGTTTTCTTCCCTGCCTCTGCCGAAGGGAAACCGCGTCGCTATTGTTACCCTCGGCGGCGGATGGGGGGTCATAACCGCCGATATGTGCGCACGGGAAGGGCTCGAGGTGCCGGTCCTGCCGGATGAAATGCTGGAGCGTGTGGACAAAATCCTTCCGCCATTCTGGAGCAGATCCAATCCGGCGGATATTGTGGGTGAAAGTGACAATTCGATATCACTGGCAGTGATGGAGGAATTTCTGAAATGGGACGGCTGCGACGCTGTTATCAATCTCGGCATACTGGGAATGAGGATACTAGCGAAGCGCCTGATCGAAACGGTGCGTAAAGTTGACCCCGGCTATTCTGATCAATTTCTGGATGACGGGTCGAAGCTCGTCGATACCCTCGAAGTGGATTATATTTCTCAAGTCGCACACATGATGGAAAAATATAAGAAACCCATACTGGGTGTAAGCCTCCTCGAGGATGAAAAGCATCATACGGTATATCAAGTCGAAGACTGTACCTACAAAAGTGTCTTCTACCAGAATCCGGAAAGGGCGGTAAAAGTCCTGTCCAAGATGTGCGAATACTTCCGGTTCCTGAACGGATAATCGAGATTTGTTTTATGGTATGTGAGGAGGCGCTTTTTCAAACAGTAATTTTAATTCGTATACGCTATCTTCCAGTCTGGTCTCCAGTACATAGCCGGCATTCTGAAAGACCCGCAGCATATGGGTATTTTGACTGAGGACATCAGCGGTAAAACCGGCGATATTATGTTCTCTGGCAATCTGGATGAGATACTTGAGCAGAAATGAACCGATGCCCCTGTTTTGCCATGTATCATGTGTCGTAAATGCAACGTCCGCAAGATTCCTGTTTGGATCTCTGCTATAGCTGCCGACGGCAATGATGCGCTCTTTACTCTCCGGTTCTTCTCTTCCTGTCACACCAACAATGGCCATTTTATCCATATAATCAATAGCCACTAATGGCTGGGCCGCTTTATGCGACAGCGACTTGAGATGGGTAAAGTATCTGGTATACACATCCTGTTCAGGGAGAGAATAAAAGAGATCCTGAAGGCCTCTCTCGTCTGTAGGCTTGACAGGGCGGAAAAATATTTCCCGATCTTTTTTGTCTCTAAAATACGTTTCATACTTTTCCGGATATAACACTGAAGGCAGGAGTTGATCCTTAAATACGTATCCCTGTTCTTTTGCCGCCTCGAGCAGTTCATCGCGAAAGTCAGGATGAGCTATATTTATGAGGGTCAGTGCCCTGTCTCTGATAGACTTGCCGTGCAGGTATGCCACTCCATATTCTGTAACCACATAGTGAATATCACCCCTGGTCAATACTACTCCGCCACCCTTTTGCAGGTTGGGGACAATCCTGGATTCTTTCCCATCATCTGTCATCGATGGCAGGACTATAATTGACTTGCCACCCTTTGACATGGCTGCTCCACGGACAAAATCAACCTGCCCCCCAATGCCGCTATAGAATAGAAAGCCTAAAGAATCTGAACATACCTGCCCTGTAAGATCTACGGTAAGAGCAGCGTTGATGGATATCATCTTATCATTTTGTGCTATGATAACAGGGTTATTGACATAATGGGCAGGGTGAAACTCAAAGAAAGGATTATTATGGATATAATCGTACAGGTATCTGGTGCCCATGCAAAAGCTTGAGATTATTTTACCGGGATGGAGGGTCTTTTTTTT
>JAFGQD010000040.1 GCA_016935875.1 Deltaproteobacteria bacterium | reverse complement strand
TCCTTTTACGGACTCGAACGGGCAATCAAAATGGCGATCGGCGCCGGTTGCGATATGCTTATCTTTGCAAACAATTCCGTATTTGATGAGGATATTGCCACGCGGGCCACAGATGTGATACAGAAACTGGTAGCCGAGGGTGAGATAACAATTGAAAGAATAGATGAATCCTACAGAAGGATAATGAAACTCAAGAAAAAACTGAAACGGTAGTTTATCTGATCGGGTGGTTTGCACGGTAAACGACTATCGGCGTGAAAGGACTATTATGACACCATTACTCTATGTTGCGGCAGGTATTCTTTTGCTGGCTGGAGGCCGTAAATTATTCTGGTTTTTCGTGGGTGTCGTAGGTTTCATCACGGGTCTTACCTTCGCCGATCACATCCTGACTATCAACTCGCCCGCTATAACACTGGCTGCAGGTATCATACTGGGGATTATCGGTATATTCATCGCCGTCTTCATGCAAAGCTTTGCCATTTTTGTGGCCGGTTTTCTCGCAGGCTCATACATAGCCTATATGGTAATAACCTCTTTCGGACTGATTCCTGAGGCGGTCTTCTGGATCACATACATCGCAGGCGGCATCGCCGGGGCCATACTCCTGTTTTTCCTTTTCGACTGGGTCCTTATCGCACTCTCGTCCATTGTCGGCGCCTTGCTCATCACTGAAGCCTTTTCTCTTGCCCCTGGGATTGAAGCGGCTATCGTCATTGCCCTGACCCTTGCGGGAATTTTCATTCAGACAAAATTTTTATCGATGGGAAATTCCTGAGGGATTGAAGAGAAAACCTCGGGGACTAATATTGGTGAACGAATTTACAGTAATTGAAGCTCCTCGCAATCCCGAATAAACGGAATCTCCGCTTTTGCTCCGACAAGTTGCGGGGAATGCGCTTGTGCTCGCTGTTCAGTTTAGATAGGCACCCTGGCCCGACTTCAATCCCGCCGCCTGTGTATCCAGGAACCCGGAGATATTGAAGAGAGGTTCGATCTCTTGTTCGCCGATCGAAACAAGTTCGTTTGCGTGAAATCCCACCGGATTGAGTTTCCGGAATACCTTTGCAGGGTATTGGGTAAGCACTTTTTCCCTGTTGATGATATACAGTTCTGTCCCCGTGCCCCGCGACGTTTCGATAAGATAGTTGTTCCTGGTGCAGTACTCCAAGAAACCGTTGATCTTCTCCGTGAGATATTCTTTATCGATAAGATTCACATCAAAGGCGGGAAGGATTTTCCCCTTTACTTTTGAATACATATCGCTGACAATCTTTTCGATGTGACCGGTCACGATTTCTCTGGACAGGATAATCTCTTTCCTTGTTCGGGACCCGATTACGGCAGCCTTTTTCAGATAGTATGCCCCTATCTGACTGAAGGTGATCGTGTGAAGCCTCTGAAGGGTGTCATGAAGGTGTTGGTTGAATTCCTCTTTGGACTTTATGATAAATTGTGGTTTTCCCACGTTGATAAAGACGTCTTTACATCCCTGAACCAGCCGGTCCACCTTCACATTGATCGGAAGTACGTATACTTTTTTCCTGTATTGGGAAAAAGTACTGCTTACCAGCTGGTAGGCAGAGCTTCTTATTTTCTTCAGACCGCCGAACCCCCAGGTTGTTCCTTCAGGAAATACAAGTGTCGACATGCCCTGCGCTATAGCCTCTTTAAAATGGGTGATCTGTCCGGAAACCTCCCTTTTCATACTATCATTATTTTTTACGGCACTTTCAAGAAACGGCCGGTGGATGGTCGATACATTCATTATCTTGAAAAAGATTTTCGGTATGCCCGATTTATCAAATATTCGGAATATTGACCTGAGAAAAGGATTCTTTACACGGAAATTTGATGAAAGATAATTGCCGCTCAGGAAATCCCCTTTTGCCATAACGGTAAATACCGGTCTCGGTTTGAGCGCTTGGTAGACCTTTGACAGCGACGGTATCTCGAAATAGCTGTCGTGAGTGACCGTAAAAATAATCGGAAGGGGAATGTTTGTAAGATTTTCCCTGCCTTTCAGTTTTGGTCTCTGATGCATCAACCGGCCGGCAACAAAGAAGCAGAAGATAGCAATGTCAAAAATGAGATGTTTGCACTTGTTTTTCATGATGGACATTCCGTAAGTATGTAATATGGAGTTATTGTGTATTTCCGTTATTTGACAACTCTACGAATAAATAATGATATGTATAAAACCGTAGAAAAGAGAATGCAAGAATTTTCAGAATGATTCTTATTTGAAGTTCCCCGCAATAAGTTGCGGGGAACGCGCTCGCTGTTCAATTCAAAATTGCATCGGTGCCTTTCGGTGTGCACATCACCCTTGATCCCAATTTGACAAAAATGGGTGTCCTCACCGGTCAATCTTTCTGAGATAATCAAGGATCCCCATCTGCTCCTGAAACGGAGGTACGAAGCCAGGTTGAATTTCAACCGGGAGTTTCTTTCCCATCATCTCCATGAGCTGCCTCAGGGCGTCAAACATATCGACCGGCGGGAGGCCGTTATTTGTCAGGTGACGGATCAGCTTGAAGGTCTCGAACCCGTCGAACCACCGGGAAAAGTGACTGCTAAGGTGGGCTTCATCGCCGCTGTTCGTCACGATCCGGGGCCACACCTCGCAGAAGCGGCGCATGTGCAGGAACATCTCCAGAGACGGGTGCATGTCTGCGGCATGCGCCAGTATGGTCTCCGGATCCATATCGCGGCAGGATGACATATATTCGAGCCACTCCTTGAGCACCGCGAAGGATCGGGGATTATACAGGCTGTATTCACTTTCATTCCCCTCGGTAAATCTGATGACCCGTTTTCCCGTGCCGAATGGAACACGGCGGGACTGTCTCGAAGAGGGGTGAACCGTGGTGGCGGTTATCCTTCCCACCCTGCCGATCTTCGCAAGCTTATCGAGAAAGTAGAAATCCTCCCCTGCCCTCCTTTTATTCATACCCCTCACCGTCGCGTATCCCCCGGCGGTGCATACCATAGTGGAACCTATGGAATGAAAGGCGTAGGGTGATCCTGCCCAGCGCAGACTGAGGACATAATAGCGGAGAAAGATCTCGTAACAGCAGATAGCGGCCTGTTCATCAGCAGAGTCCGCATCCTGGTGCGCAAAGGCAATGACAGATGTGGTGGCCCTTTCTTTTTCAAAGAAGTCCCGCACGGCAGAAAGGTAATTGGGCTCGACCAGCGTATCGGCATCCAGGCAGAGAAGGAGCTTCGGATAATCATTATCGTAGTTGAATACTTTCAGCGCGAGATCCATGCCGATCTTTCTCGCAAACCCCACACCCGCGCTTTTACCCGGCATTTCCATCCCGGGTGAAGAGGCGTCGATATATGCTACTCGCAGACCGCTCTGTCTGATGCGGTCGAAGTATACGGATTGCCGAGAGTTCGGCACATCGCCGCCGTCATCATCAATCAGGCGTCTCAGGATTTTGAGTGTGCGTTGATTATCGGTAAATGCATCCGCCGATACGACGTCCGCATCCCCGTTATTAATTACGCAGACAACCAGCGTGCGGGAAAGCTCGTCCGGCGGATTTTCGGAAAGACCGGCAATGGTCTTGAAGATATGGCCCGATTCGGCAAGGGCGGGAATCACTACAACAGTATCGATCCCCCTGAGTGATCCTGAGACAATACGCCATCTGGTTCCCACAGAGTAATGCGTCAGATATTTCTCAATGTTTCCGGGTATAGTCATCCAACGTGTTCCTCAATCAGCCGTTTGATCGAATCATACTCAGCGTTGTCTATCCAGCGAATAACGATCCCCCGTTTCTCCATACGCCTGAACCAAGTCATCTGCCTCTTGGAGAACTGGTGTATTCGCGTGCCGAGCTGGCTGAACATCTCATCAAAGTCCATCTCTCCCTGAAGGTAGCGGCTCACATAGCGGTACTCCAGCCCGAAAGAGTCCAGCCGCGCCCAGCTCACGCCCTGATTATGGAGGTCTTTGACCTCTTCGATCATTCCCATATCGATACGCTCTTTCAGGCGCCTTGTAATCCTTTCGCGAAGGACACTTCTTTCCCAGCGGATACCGATGATAAAGGGGGCGATTCGGGGACGCTCCACTTCTTCAACAAATCCATGTTCCTTCGAGTGCTCAACGATCTCAATGGCTCGTATCAGGCGATCCCGGTCCTGTGTATCCGTCGTATTATGCACAGCGGGATTGTTTTGTAAGAGACGATCCCTCATGGCATCCATATCCATTTTCCGGAGTTCCCCGCGCAGAGAAGAATTTTCCGGAACCTCGTGCATGCGGTACCCCCTAACCACCGCTTCTATATAGAGTCCCGTTCCGCCTACCATAATCGGAATAATCCCCCGTTCCGAAATCTCTGAAAAAGAGCGGTAAAACATCTTCTGATACTCAAAGAGATTGAACTCATAGTCGGCATCAACGATATCGATCAGGTGGTGGGGAATCACCATATCATCCACCACAAATTCCGAGATATCCTTGCCCGTTCCTAGATCCATCCCCCTGTACACCTGGCGCGAATCGGCGGAGATGATCTCAGAGCCGATTTCTCTCGCGAGCATGGCCGCTACCCGTGTCTTACCGGACGCGGTAGGTCCTAATATAACGATAAGATTGTGCCTTCCCGTTTTCACCTGTTTACGAATTCCCTTTTTTAATGTATGACAAGCTCGTATATGAGATTACGATACGAATGCCGTATAACCTACACTGATATATGAAGGCAAATAAAGAAAAAAAGATGCTCGATCTGGGGAAAGACCCGATTGGATCCCTGCTCTATAAAATGAGCCTGCCGTCGGTGGTGGCAATGCTCGTCATGGCTATGTATAATGTGGTCGACACGTTCTGGATAAGCAAAATCAGTCCGGAGGCCATCGCGGCGCTTACCATTTGTTTCCCCATTCAGATACTGCTTGGAAGCATAGGGATGGGAACCGGCGTGGGCGCTGGTTCCTTTGCCTCCCGCATGTTCGGAGCGGGGAATAATGCAAGAGCTAACGGAACAGCGGGACAGATCGTCTTTCTCTGTGCATTCTTCGGAATACTAATCATCCTTTCATGCACCATTTTCTGTGAGCCGGTGTTGAGATTCTTCGGCGCCCCGGGAAATATCCTTCCTCTCTCCAGAATATACCTGGAAATCGTTGTATTCGGCGCACCCTTTCTGTTTTTTATGATGATGTCGGACTATCTCTTCCGGGCGGAGGGTAATCCGAAGGTACCCATGTTCGTCATCATAACATCGGCGGTACTGAATGCGACTCTCGATCCTTTTCTTATTTTCGGATGGGGGCCATTCCCGGAAATGGGAATCAGAGGGGCGGCCATCGCAACCGTAATGGCCCAGTTTTCGGCCTTCTTCCTGTCTCTGTACTTTCTTTTCTCCCGTCGATCCGGGTATCATGTACAATTCAGAGATATCATTCCGAGATGGTCGATCATAGTACCCATCTACCAGGTTGGATTTCCCTCATTTATCACCCATATTGCGATGAGCGCGGTACTTGTAATCTACAACCACAAGCTGGGCAGTTTCGGCCATCTGGCGATTGCTACTCTGGGACTTGGTTTTCGGATAAACGGGGTGCTTATGATGATACTCTTTGGAATAGGGCATGGGGTGATGCCTATGACCGGCTATAATTACGGGGCACGTAATTACACCCGTATCAAAGAGATAGCACGTGTGACAACGAAATTTTCAGTGCTTATAGGAGGGATTAGTTTTCTCCTTGTTGAAATATTTGCCCGTCCATTGCTGGAGGTCTTTACGAGTGATCCCGAACTTCTTGTAATCGCCGTTCCCGGACTGAGGATGTTTATCGCAACACAGATACTCGTGGGACCAATGATTGTGTGGATCAATATCCTGCTTGGCATGGGAAGAGGATTGACTTCCATGATATTGATGGTCGGCCGCCAGGTTCTGTTTGTAGTTCCTCTGATTTACCTGATGCCGATATACTTCGGCCTGGACGGTGTGTGGATGGTGCAACCCGTCTCAAATATCATATCCTTTTCCGTAATATTGGTCTGGATACAGGTAGAGATGCGCAGACTGAAAAAGGCGAAGCCTGAGTCGCAATCAGCGGTTGTGTCAGAAAAATATTGACAAGGCGGGAAAGAAACAATTATATGACGTTGGTAAATGATCTGTAACTGGAAACCATATGAAGAGGAGAATCCTTTTGACCGGATACACCATCCCCGTGGGAACCCCCCAACACCTCCAATGGCTCAACGGAATCATCGTGGCCGTCGTTGTCATGAATATTCTGGATCTGTTGTTCACGCTGGTCTGGTCACAGTTAGGTCTGATGAGAGAGGTCAATATCCTCATGGGGCAACTTCTGTATGTTCGCCCGGCCCTTTTTGCCCTCGTCAAGATCGTTCTGGTCTCGCTCTGTCTGTTTCTCCTGTGGCGGTACCGGAGACATCCCTTTGCCGTGGTCGGGCTCTTTTCGGTATTTACCGTTTATTATTCGGTCCTCCTTCACCATCTCCGATTCGCGAGCTTTCTTAACAGCATATAACCCTCTCCTGATTTTACGTCGATGTAATCTATCCTTTCTTGAACATTTTATAATATTCCAAAACTTTCTCTACGTAATCCTCCGTCTCCCGTATCGGAGGAATTCCACTGGATCGGTCAACGCTATCAGGACCGGCATTATAGGCGGCAAGCGCCAGGTGAATCTTTCCGTTGAAACGATCCAACAGCTGCTTGAAATAGAGTACCCCTCCCATAATGCTCTCCCTGGGATTAAAAGGATCTTTTATCCCGAGAATCTTGAAATTGGAGGGCATGATCTGCATGAGCCCTTTCGCCCCCTTTTTTGATACGGCCTTCGAGTCAAAATCCGATTCCGCCTTCATGATAGCCTTTATCAGTGGAAAGGAGACCCCGTGTTTCCTGGATGCCTCTTCGATGTATTCATCATACCTGTTCGTCGAAGAGGGTCCGGAAAACTTTTTTCTTTCCCTTACAATTACCCGGTATTCTGATGTGGGCGGTACAAGATTTGTGAAGCAGGGATTACCGTCCTTGTCGATAAACATGTAGATGTCCGCGTACAGGAAAGGCACAGATGCGAATAAAAGCAATACCCCAATCAGAGCTGTTACGTATCTATGAATCCGTGTCATCATGTACTCTGGGGATTCCTTTCGTTTCAGGGTTTCCGTCAGTGACGACGCACGCATACCGGTCAATCCAGCAGATGTACAAATATTCCGCTCCGGGGCTTTGGTTCAAACCACGTGGATTTAGGCGGCATGGTTTTCCCCATGTCCGCGATCTCCATGAGCTGATCCATGCTTGTGGGATACAGGGAGAAAGCCACCGCATATTCACCCGAATCCACTAATCTTTCAAGCTCACCCATTCCCCTTCTTCCTCCGACGAAGAGTATCCTTTCATCTGTCCTCGGATCATCAATGCCCAGTACCGGCTCCAACAGCCTGTCCTGTAGTATGGATACATCCAGCAGACCGACAGGGTCATCCCCGTCGTAATCCCCCTCCATTGCTCGAAGCCTGTACCAGATTCCGTTCATATACATCCCGAAATCGCCTCGCCGCTGTGGCGATCGCTCTTTGAAATCATCCGACAGGATGAAGCGCTCTTGTACACTTTTGATGAATTCTTCTTCATCAAGCCCGCCTAAGTCTCTGACAACTCTGTTATAATCCATAACATTCAGCTGATTATGAGGGCAAATCAAGGCCATGATATAGTTGTACTCTTCTTTCCCATCGTGGCTTGTATTTCCTTCCCGGCGCATTCCGGCAACGGCAGCCGCTGCGCTTACTCTGTGGTGACCATCGGCTATGTACAGCGAATCCAGTTTCCCGAATTCATGTTTTATCCCTTCAATAAGATCTTCTTCTTCCACAACCCACACACTGTGGGCTATACCATCATCGGCCGTAAAGTCATATTCAGGATTGCCCGAAACGATGTTGTTAACCATCACATCAATAGTCTTCGAAGCCTTGTACGTCATAAATACAGGGCCAGTCTGGGCGTTCACCCTGTCGATATGCATTATCCTGTCGAGTTCCTTGTCTTTCCTCGTCAATTCATGTTTTTTTATGATGCCCGCTTCGTAATCGGCCACATTGACACAGCCTACTATTCCGTACTGGGCATGATCATCTGTCTTCTGTCTGTAGATATAAAAGCAACTCTTTTCATCCTGAAACAGGATGCCCCTCTTCAGAAAATCATACAGGTTTTCTCTCGCCTTTTCATACACTTCCTCATGACAGATACCATTGTCAGGGAAATCCACCTCTGATTTCACGATGCGCAGAAAACTTTTTGCGTTCTCGCGGGTCAACATTCTCGCCTCTCGTGAATCAAGTACATCATATGGATAAGATGCAACATCTTTTACATATTTTTTTGTCGGCCTTACGGCCCTGAACGGAGTCACTACAACCATTATAACCACTCCCCTTTTGTTTATGCCCTTCTAACACAGTAAATATCTTCAAGGCAATATCTTTGCTGAGAATCTTCCAGCCGGTTTACCCATGCGCGACAGATTCTGTCATGCCTGACTCTTGCAAAATTTTCTTTTGAATAGTATGAATCCCATCTGACGGAAAGAGAAAAGGGAGAATGTCTACATGAGTACAACCAGAGTTTTTATACACGGTCTCGAAAGCAGCGCTCAGGGAACAAAGGGAACCTACTTCAGGAAAAGGTATTCCGATATGATTATAGAGAATTATCCGGGAAGCCTGGAAAGTAGAATGGACAAGCTCCGAGGGATACTGACAGACAAAAAGAATCTTGTCCTGGTAGGCTCCAGCTATGGAGGTCTGATGGCAGCCATGTACGCCTGTGACAATGAGCATAAAATCAAGAGGCTCATCCTTCTGGCACCGGCCCTCGACTTGGAAGAATTCAAACCGTATCTGAACCGGAAAATCGAGGTGCCTGTCGTGCTGTATCACGGCAGCCGGGATGATGTTGTGCCTCTGGAACAGGTCCGCGAGATCGCTTCAAAGATTTTCAAGAACCTGAGTCACCACATCGTGGATGATGACCATCCACTCAGCGATACTTTTACTTCCTTTGACTGGGACAACCTGCTCGATGATTAGGCCCTTGACTCTCATATACAATTAGGATAATCAGGTGCCAGGAGGCTTGGCATGTATTCAAAGAAGATAGTCATTCGTTATGCTGCTGATATTGTTGATAAACCCGTGGTGTACAGTCTTGTAAAGGATTTCGACCTCGCTTTCAACATAATGCGGGCACGGGTGTCGCCGAGACGGGAAGGGTTGGTGGTTCTTGATCTTACCGGCACAAAGAAAAACTTCGATCGGGCCATCGGCTACCTCAAAGATCTGGGGCTGAACGTTGAATCTCTTTCAAAAAGCGTGACCCAGAATATCGATAAATGTGTGCACTGCGGCACCTGTCTGTCATTCTGCTCTACCAATGCCCTGGACATTGACACCAAGACCATGAAGATCACATTCGATCCTGAAAAGTGCAACGGCTGTGAACTGTGCGTCAAGGCCTGTCCCCCACGAGCAATGGAGATCAACCTCCTCTAAGAGACCGCAACGATTTATTAATCTGCCGGAGCACCTTTCTTCTTTGTAACCGATTCTCCAAGTTTATCGGCCAGACCCTTTCCCTTCTCTATCATCTCCTTTCCCGCCTCTATGATATTTTCGCCCTGATCTCCAATCCTGCCGATCGTTTCTCTTACTTTTCCGGGAAAGTCGTCAGGCGCCTTGTAATAAGAGTATCCGCACAGGGCAATAAGCACCAGACCGGTTATCAGCATCAATTTCAGCAGCCCCCTGAATAAGAAGTAGATCAACAAAAGCACGGCGACAACAAGTATCATAAGAGCCACTGGATGAGCTGAAAAATACTGTATAAGATTATCCACGATTCCGACCTCCTGATGTTTACAGTCTCTCAACGGGCCAATATCGGCATACGCCACTTATACCTCAACCCATTTCTGAAGCGCATCGATAATCTTCAGGGCTTGATCTGCGCTCGAAATATTGAATTTGCTCTGCTGGCGGTATTCATCATTTAATTTACGGTACCGGCGGATAGTAAAATGTTCCGGTCCATATTCACCCTTCGTCCGATTCCAATCCTGATATCTGAATATTATCGTCGACCATGCGCCCTTTGACAGGATCACCTTGTCCAGCTCTTTGACGATGATAACACCATCTTCCTCATACTGTATCGTTATTTCATTCACATCTGACGCCATATATCACCTTTTCACACCTTTCAAACCGTTCATACGATCAACGATCAATTTTCCCATCTTTTCACTGTGCGTTTCTCTGTTGCTGGACATCATCTCCATCTGCGCATAGGGGATGAGGTCAAGCATCCTATTCATAACATCCAGACTGTGCAGGGCATCGCTCTGGGCACCTATTATCAACACCGGAGATTTGACGTCCGGAAGTTTTTCCCAGACGCTGTAGTCTTTTATCGCGAATGCGTTCGCCTTGAGCCTCCACGGGTCGGCGGCATCCAGCGTTCCTTCGTACTTCTTTACCTGTTCCGGCTCCTTATGCTTGTCTAGCCTGATATTGCGCAGATACCATTTCAGAAGAGGCTTGATCGCCGTATACAGCGACGGCGGCAACGGTCTGAGTAACAGGGGAAGCCAGAATGGATAGGTCAGTTCGCAAATGGGCGCTATCAGGATAGCGAGTTCCGGACGTCTCAATCCCATGCTCAGATAATCCAATATAACCGTTGATCCTAGCGAGCTGCCGGCAAAGCAGAATCTCTTCTCCATTGCTACCTTACACGCGAGAATCTCGCTGATATCCAGACTCATACGGGGCATGGAAAAATCGACGCGCGTGCGCTCCGGAAGCATGGCGCTGACTTTCTCCCGGGTCTCCACATACAGAGTCCTGAAACAAGGGGTAAGCTTTCGTAACACGTCCCTCCAGCCGTCTATACGTGAGATCCAGCCGGCGACAAAGACAAGCATCGGTTTCTCGGGGGTGTCGCAGGGGGGCGTAAAATCGATCATCCTGAGCGCAACGCCGTCGGAAACCACGACATAATCTTCTTCCACCCTGACATCCGGGTCGGTACACTCTGTATAAATCATGTCCTCTTTTTTCCGATCATAATCCTGCATACTTTTCTGCAAAGCATCCGGCACGGCCATAATAATTGAAGCTCCCCGCAACTTGTTGCGGGAATCTTCGATTGTTAAGGAAAATGTTTATTTTCTACTCGCTCGCTAACCCCGCCGCCGCAAGCCTGCCTGTGCTTTACACACAGATAGCCACTGGGAATGCGCTCGCATTTCAATTCCAGGAAGCTGTCTATCCTTAGGGACTTGTCTACCTTAATCTCGTCCGTGATTCAACTCATAATTTCTCACATCGGTTGAATTCCACCATTACTTGTACTTGAAATTATTCAACAAATAAGATATCTTATGGCAATATACAAACAATTATGATTTCAGATAGTTGAAAGGAACTTAAAGGTTTGACAAAAAGTGTACTTATCGGCATAAGCGGCGGTGTTGACAGCGCCGTGGCTGCTGCGATCCTGAAAGAGAGGGGGTACTGCGTCGAGGGACTGTACATACGAAACGGGTTCCCCGCGGGGAGTGAGAGGGAAGCGGAAGTAGTTGCCTCCATCCTGGGGTTTCCCCTCCATAAACTGGACACTGCATCGTCCTTCAGAAAAGATGTTGTGGATTATTTCGTCAGTGATTACCTGGCGGGCAGAACTCCGAATCCATGCATTGTCTGCAACAAGAAGATAAAATTCAGATATCTCCTGGAAGAGGCACAGAAAAGGGGGCTCGGCTTCATTGCGACCGGCCATTATGCACGCATTGAATACACGGAAGGTAGAGACGGGTTCCAGCTTTTCAAGGGTATTGACAAAGGCAAAGACCAGTCCTATTTCCTCTTTCAGCTGGGGCAGGAAGAGCTTCAACACCTGATATTCCCCAACGGTGACAGGACGAAGAAAGAGATACAGAAGATGGGGCTAGGTCTCCACCTGCCTCCAAGGAAGGAGAGTCAGGAGATCTGTTTTATACCGGACGACAATTACAGAGATTTCCTTGAGCATTATCCCGTCACCCTCCCCCGGCCCGGTAATATAGTGGATGAAAAGGGGAATATTGTGGGAAGGCACCGCGGAACACATTCGGTAACTGTAGGACAGCGCAGGGGGCTGAATATCGCCTCTGAGCGTCCCTACTATGTACTGGCAATAGACATCAAAAAGAATGAAGTAATTGTGGGGAGAGAGGAAGACCAGCTGGCGCATGGTCTTATCGCCACGAATTGTTCCTGGATATTTCCTGTTCCCGTCGGCAGGGGGATCATGCAAGTGAAGACACATATACGGTACCGCCACAGAGGCGTCGATTCCGAGATCACATTCCTGCCGGACAATCGGGGGCATGTCAGGTTCAAGATACCTCAAAAGGCGGTGACCCCAGGCCAGGCGGCTGTTTTCTATCAGGGTGACTGCCTTACAGGTGGGGGATGGATCGAGAGGGGACTGCGCGATGCTTAGTGTTGCCGTAGCCACACTCGGGTGCAAGGTGAATCATTATGAGTCGGCGGGAATTATCGAAAAACTGGAGGCGGAGGGGATCTCTGTCGTCCCCTTCTCTTCTCCTGCCGATATCTATATCGTGAACACCTGTACGGTTACCTCGAAGACTGATTTTCAGTCAAGACAACTGATACGCAGGGCGCATAGAACTAATCCATCCTCGCCAATTATCGTAACCGGGTGTTATGCGCAGACTGCCCCGCAGGAGCTCGCGGTGCTGCCCGGTGTAAGGATGGTCGCGGGGACAGAGATGAAGGAGAAACTTCCCGGGATTATACAAGACATCACAGATGAAAAACAGCGGATCTCGGTCAGTGATATAGGCCTGAAAAGAGTATATTCCGGCCTGCCGGTAACGAGATTCCCCGGACAGACTCGAGCGTACCTGAAGATACAGGATGGGTGCGACTCATTCTGCAGCTACTGCATCATACCTTACGCGAGGGGAAGGAGCAGAAGTCTCCCGCAGGAAGAAGTGATACGGCAGATACAAAAACTGACCGAAGCCGGTCACAGGGAAATCATTATCACCGGCATCCATCTGGGAGCATATGGTCAGGATCTACCCTTCCCCACCACCCTTCTCAATCTCCTGAGAAAAATAGAACATAATACAGACCTTGAAAGATTGCGCATAAGTTCTATTAACCCAACGGAAATATCGGATGACATGGTCGACTATTTACAACACTCAAAGATACTATGCCGACATCTCCACATATCGCTCCAGAGTGGCGACGACAGCATACTGAAGTTAATGAAGAGACAGTACAGCACAGACCAGTTTAGAGATCTTGTGGAAAAATTGCAGACTGTGATCCCCGATATCGCCATAGGAATAGATGTTATAACCGGATTCCCGGGTGAAGGGGAAAAAGAGTTCAGAAACACTGTCGGTTTTATTGAGAAGCTAAGTCTTGCTTATCTTCACGTTTTCCCCTACTCTCAGCGCTTCGGAACACGTGCCTCCTCGTTTCCCGATCAGGTCATACAAGCGGTCAGAAAAGAACGCGCCGGTATATTACGGGACATAGGCAACCGCCAGAGGATAGTTTTCAACAGCGGGTTCATAGGAAAGAAGCTTTCCGTTCTGGTGGAGGGAATCAGAGACAAGGAAACCGGTTATGTAAAGGGATTTTCAGATAATTATGTGCCGGTACTCATCCCCGGAGGCAATATCTCTCTTGTAAATCACATTGTAGAGGTTACTGCCGATCATATGA
This sequence comes from Deltaproteobacteria bacterium, assembly GCA_016935875.1. GTDB lineage: Bacteria > Desulfobacterota > Syntrophia > Syntrophales > UBA2210 > UBA2210. The sequence continues at coordinate 1,262 of JAFGQD010000040.1, read as the reverse complement.
TGAAGGAAAGAGTCATTGGAAGGATAGAAGCGGATGGACAAAGAGAGGATTGATAGTCTCGAAGAACTGTCAGAGAGGTTGAGCTATACGTTCAATGACATCACACTGCTTGATCTATCTCTTACCCATAGTTCCTATGCCAATGAAAATCCGGATCTTGCGCAGGAAAACAACGAAAGGCTCGAATTTCTGGGAGATGCCGTCCTGCAACTATGCATAAGCGATATACTGATAAAAAGATTCCCCGACTATGCTGAAGGACAACTTTCAAAGGTACGGGCGGCCATGGTAAACGAGCACCCGCTGGCCGGGCTGGCACGGGAGTACCGGATAGGCGATTATCTGCTTCTGGGCAGGGGGGAGGACCATTCCGGAGGAAGGGAGAAGGATTCCCTTCTCGGAGATGCCGTCGAAGCGATTTTAGGCGCCATTTATCTTGACGGGGGATACGAAGAAACGCTCCTGTTTATAGGGGCAACCTTCCAATCCCTTGTCAACGAGTGGCTTGAAAGCCCCATATACCTGGATTACAAATCGCTCCTCCAGGAGGCCAGCCAGGGCAGGTTCAAATTAATGCCGCAATACCGTATTGCAAGCGCATCAGGCCCGGATCACGACAAGACCTTCGAGATAGAGGCAACCATCGGAGATATCATTTCAACAACCGGAATCGGAAAAAACAAGAAAGAGGCCGAGCAGAAGGCGGCCAGGAAAGCTCTGCAGAAGCTGGAAGCGATGTGAAACCACTTATAATCTCTATATTTGTGATATATAAGGGATGTCCCAACCGTTGCGTGTTCTGTAACGAGAGGATAACCGCCGGAGATTATCCTGACAGGCTTACAGAGGATATCATTCGAACTATCTGCGACCGGCATCTGAAGAACAGCGGAAGGAAATTCGATCAGATCGCCTTTTACGGGGGAAATTTTACCGGAATGGATCGGGACTATCAGGTCGAACTGTTGGAGATTGCGCAGGCTTATGTGAATGCGGGTATGATACAATCTATACGAATATCAACAAGACCCGACTATATAGATGATGACAGGATTGAACTTCTCACACACTACAGCGTCTCTACGGTAGAAATGGGCGCGCAGTCAATGGTTGATGAAGTGCTCTCTCTTTCAGGGAGGGGGCACTCGTCGGAAGATGTAAGAGCAGCGGTGAGACTTTTAAAGAAAAAAGGGATTGAAACCGGGGTACACGTAATGGTCGGTCTCCCCGGCGATACCCGGAAGCGGTTTGAATATACCGTG
>JAFGQD010000201.1 GCA_016935875.1 Deltaproteobacteria bacterium | reverse complement strand
GCACTCCTGTACGATCTTGCAAGGGGTGAGAAAGATGCGCTTGAAAAGGCCGATAAAGGGTTTTTGCTGGAGTATTTCGCATTGTTGGCAGGTATCAGGGGAACATATGGAAAACATTCCAGATACCAAGAACTTCTGGAACAGAAAGAAGGAAGAGCCGCCGCCATTGTACGATCTTCTCAGCTGGATGATTACGGAGCGATGGTGAGGAGATATTTCAGAAGATATAAAACAGGGCTGGATACTAATCTAGTAAAAAAGAGAAAGAATCTGAAAAAGAAAATACTGCTCTATTTCGGAGCCGGAGAAGAAGAATGGCAGGATTACCTCTGGCACATGAAACACATTATCAAAGACATTGAGACGCTATCTGCCCTCGTCGAGCTTGATGATGATGAACGGGAAGGGTTAAGACTGGCGACGGAAAATCATATTCCTTTTGAAATCACTCCCCATTACCTGTCACTTTTCAATGAAGATGGGCGATCTCCTCATGATTGCGCGATTCGTGCGCAGGTTATCCAGAGTCCCCGGTATTGCAATAATGTTCTCGCAAACCAGGGGGATGGGAGAGATATGGATTTTATGGGCGAACATGCGACGAGCCCGATAGATGGCGTCACGCGCAGGTATCCCCAGATTATTATTATGAAGCCTTTCAATTCATGCCCGCAGATATGTGTGTATTGTCAGAGAAACTGGGAAATAAAGGATATTGAAGACAGCCCCATGATGCCCAAAAGCAAGGTAGCAGACATGATAGAGTGGGCCAGGGAGGATAGAAATATCTCAGAAGTCCTGATAACCGGTGGGGATCCGTTTACCCTCAACAACACGTATCTTGACTGGCTGATCGGAGAGATTGCGGCAATAGACCATATAGACAGGATAAGAATCGGAACCAGAACGCTTGTAACCCTCCCCCAGAGGATAAATGATGGTCTGCTTGAAATCCTTGAGAAATACCACGAGTGGGGGACAAGAGAGCTCGCCATCGTTACACATATAGAACATGCAACCGAGATATGTCCGGATGTTCTGGATGCGGTGAAAAAGATCAAAAAACTGGGAATCAATATCTACAACCAGCAGGTCTTTACCTACTACAACAGCAGGAAGTTTGAGACGGCCTTCCTGCGCAAAACGCTCAAGGTCTGCGGGATCGATCCCTACTACACGTTCAACTGTCAGGGTAAGGGAGAAACCGTCGATTTCAGGGTTCCCATATCAAGGATATTGCAGGAAAACAAGGAGGAAGCAAGGCTCCTCCCCGGTCTTGTCAGGACGGATGAGCCGGTCTTCAATGTGCCGAGGCTGGGGAAATCACACTTGAGGGCCTGGCAGGATCACGAAGTCATAATGGTTTTGCCCGACGGCCGGAGGGTATACAGATTCTATTCTTGGGAAACGAAGCTTACAACGGCCAGAGACTACCTGTATACGGATGTGTCTCTTTATGATTATTTCAAAAGATTGCAGGAAGATGGCGAGAATGTAATCGATTACCTCTCCATGCTGTATTATTTTTAGAGTCGTTTCCCTCCGGTCTCTGGTGGGGAATTCCGGAGCTGTTTTTTTTCAAGTTCTTTGTATAACTTTTCCCCTATCTTCAGACCGAGGGCGATGAAGTCGGGGCCGTACTGCTTGCCTGTGGATGTGCGGAAGCTACCCTTGATCCTTTCCAGGGCTTTCAATCCGGCGGGAAAGTGGTCTAATAAAATTTCGACAGAGATATTGAGGGTATCTGATATATCCCATATCATTTCCGTGAAATTATCGGGACCCCAACGGAATTTGTCAGCGTCGTACAGGGCGTCGGACAGGAGCTGAGAGTCCAGGTCGGCAAGAGGGGTACATGGCTGAAAGGCCTCGTGATTTCCTATTGCGTCAACCACGGACTCTTGTTCTTTATCTGTAAGGTCAAATCCTCTGAGGATCTTTTTCGCCTCTTCGGCTCCCTGCCGGGCGTGATTTTTGGCTGATCGTTTTATGTCATGCAGAATGCCGGCAATATGTGCCAGAACAACGGCTCGTTTCACGTTGTCCTCTTCTATCGCCTGTTTCCCTTCAATGAGGATGATGGCCCCCGCGTCTATCGCAACCTTTCTCGCGTGAGACAACCCATGGCCGGAGAAGGCTGCCCTTTCGCTTAGTATCTCCATACATGCTGTGGCCATCGGATTGTTTTCAAACAGGCGGAGAGATTCGTCGATTTCAAGCTTCTTTTCCCGGTACAACCGGGGAGCGGGAAATGTTTCGGCGATTTTTTCAGACAGGCCTTTTGCATCTAAAAGAAGTTGGGTGAGCATAGGATCTTGTTTTTCCCCCGGAAACGGTTACGTATCGGTGATATCTTTTGACTCTCCCACGAACAACAGCGGAAATGCGATGTCACTGACACAACAGGGGATCAGGACGGCAATAAATAGGAATATAAAGACGGCGATGTATGACAGCCAGTTTAATGTATCCCCTATGGCCATAATGATATGGAAGATTGACGCCCAGGTGCTCAGGAGAACATGTCCCGCATGGGGAAACTTTGTTGACGGTCGAAAATAGGCAATGGTCACCCCCAGAATTGCAAGGGGATTTACCAACCACCATTTTTCGATAAAGCCGATGTGAAGGCCCCGGTTAGGCAGGTTGAGCATGACTTCGCCGAGATAGGGTATCAGAGAATCGCTTATGGTGGCGATACCGATGGAGCCTGTAAATCCGACCAGTAACAGAACCGGAAGATTACAGCGTACTTTCCCGCATTTGTGAAGTTTATACATCGATGTTGTGACTAGAGCGCTGAGGACAATATGTATCGGGTGGAGAATATAAAATATATTCAGCGATGTCTCGTGAGGGATATTCTGACAGAGAGCCATAATTGCTATACCGGTAATTGCACCGAGAACGGTAAAAGGTGCGTGATTCTTTAACTCTTGTACTATTTGTCCGGTCATAGCGGTTCTAATCAGTCTCCATCCGAAAGTGGCCAATTTTTATATTAAGCTAAACATCTAATTATCTTAATTAAAAAGCATATGCAAGTTTTTTATCCGAAAAGAAGGGTCTTGGATAAAAAAGCACACTGAAATGTGTTAAAAGTCTAGTCATGTCAATGAGCAACCAGTATGTAAAAATTCTAAAATT
>JAFGQD010000039.1 GCA_016935875.1 Deltaproteobacteria bacterium | reverse complement strand
GGTTGTTCATGAAACAAAGCCCTTTCGGCAGCTAATGAATAGACATGGGGAGGGCTCAGTCAAAAATGATGGTTTTTGAACCGTAAACCAGTATCCGGTGTTCCAGATGGAGTCTGACCGCCTTCGCAAGAACCGTTCTCTCCAGGTCTTTCCCCTTGAGTTTCATATTGTCCACCGAATCCTTGTGTGTAATCTTTATAACATCCTGCGCAATGATAGGCCCCTCGTCAAGCGTCTGTGTGACATAATGGCTGGTAGCGCCGATTATCTTCACTCCCCTGTCATACGCCTGCTGGTAAGGGCTTCCCCCCGCAAAGGCCGGCAGGAACGAGTGGTGTATATTGATTATCCTGTCATGATAGCGGCCTACAAATTCACCACTTAAGATCTGCATGTAGCGGGCCAGGACTACCAGATCGACCCCTTCCCTTTCCAGTTCGGCGATCTGTTTCTTCTCCTGCTCTGCCCTGTTTTCCCGTGTAATGGGATAATGCCTGTATGGAAGGCCAAAGTGATCGGCCAGCGGCTTCATATCGAGGTGATTGCTTATGACAAGAGGTATCTGTGCCCTGAATTCCCCCATCTGATGCCTCAGTATAAGATCATGGAAACAATAGATATGCCTGGAAACAAATATCGCCATCTTTGGTATATAATCGGAAAAGTGTATGGTCCATTTCATCCCGAACCGTTTCACGAGGGGGGTGATCGCGTCCTCCAGCTCGTCGCAGGCAAGAGCGAACCCATCCATATCCCATTCCACCCGCATGAACAGCATGCTTTCAGGTTGAACCGAATACTGGGCAGCATCCAGTATATTACCATTGTGCTCTGAGATAAAGTTGGATATTCCGGCCACAATCCCTTTCTGATCGGGGCAGGACAGCAGCAGTATGGCTGTTGTCTTTTCCATGATTCATAACTCCTTTTTGAAAGTTTCTGTCCATATATGAAAATGGCCCTCCAAGTCAAGAAAGGTTTGCCAAAAGGTGACTGTGTGATATAACGTCCTACAATTGAGTGGGGGACTGCCTCACATATCACAACAGGAGATACTGATGAATCTGGTTGAAGAGATACCCCTCCCCAACGGCTTTGTTATGCAGGTGTGGGACGGATCACGCGCTATCACCTCCGATACGACGAAGGTTGAACTACGCATTACGATACCGATCGAGGTCATACGGGAATATTTTAGTGATCCCGAGCACTTTCAACTGGTCGTCGCGGTCTTCGGTCCGGGAATAGTCTACGAACACACAAAGGAGAGGAGCTTCGTCCGCACCCCCGACAGCAGGAAGATCTTTGGTGAACTGCTGGAGGACTTCAGGAGAGACTCACTCCCCTACTTGTCGAGGACCGATTTCCCCGCGCGTTTCGCCCTGTCGAAGCTGCGTGATATCCGGCAACACCCCTACAGATACCGTGATGTTCTGGAGAAACAGACATCTGAGAGGTAAGGAGTAATTTCTACTCCTTTGAGTGCAGTTGACATATCAAAATTTTAAACTGGAGACATATAATGGGAAAAAAAGTTTCTGTAATTGGAGCCGGTTTTGTGGGCACAATGACCGCCCAGAGGATCGTTGAGAAGAATCTTGCCGACGTTGTGCTGCTGGATATTGTCGAGGGGCTCCCGCAGGGAAAAGCCCTTGATATCATGCAGTCAGCGCCTGTTGAGGGATTTGACATGAAAATAACGGGATCCAACAACTTTGCCGAGACCAAAGATTCGGATATCGTGGTCTTTACCGCAGGCTTCCCCCGGACCCCGGGGATGAGCAGGGATGAACTTGCCGTGAAGAATGGAGGCATCGTCAAATCCGTTGTGGAAACGGTCGCGAGACATGCCTCCGCAAGTATCATCATCATGGTGACAAATCCTCTTGATGTTATGACACACCTTGCTTGGAGGACATCGGGATTCCCCCCCCACAGAGTCATTGGAATGGGTGGCGTGCTCGACACCGCGAGATACAGGACTTTTCTTGCCGAAGAGCTGAATGTATCGGCACGGGACATAGAGACCATGGTGCTGGGAAGCCACGGAGATACCATGGTGCCGGTAGACACCCACACTACCTTGAAGGGTATCCCCATAAGCCGGCTCATGGAGAAGGAGAGACTCGACGCCATTATTGAAAGGACAAAGAATGGCGGCGCCGAAATTGTAAATCTCCTGAAATCCGGAAGCGCCTGGCATGCACCCTCATCCTCTGTGGTCTCCATGGTGGAGGCGATACTGCGCGACAGCAAGAGGGTCTTATCCGCTTCGGCATATCTGACGGGGCAGTACGGTATTGAGGATGTGCATATCGGCGTGCCGGTAAAGCTGGGTTCAGCCGGAATCGAAACAATATATGAAATAGCGCTTTCCAGTGAAGAGCTGAAAGGCCTGAAGCGATCCGCCGAAGCGGTCCGGGAAACATTTGAGAATCTGAGAATCTGATGAATTATTCATGTATCGAAGAACTTCTCCCCCTTGTTCAAACACCGGGCAGATATATAGGGGGGGAGATCAATTCCATACGGAAGGACTGGGGAAAATGTCGTCTGACCTTCGCCCTTGCCTTTCCCGACACGTACGAAATAGGCATGTCGCATCTCGGTCTGCAAATTCTCTATTCCATTCTGAACAATGAACCGGAGATAGCGGCTGAGAGGGTTTACGCCCCCTGGTCGGACATGGAGACCCTGATGAGGGCACACGGCATCCCTCTCGCCTCTCTCGAATCGGGCACTCCCCTTTCCGGATTTAATATTGTGGGGTTTTCGCTGCAGTATGAACTGTCCTACACCAACGTACTGAACATGCTGGATCTGGGCGGCGTACCGATATATTCCAGAGACAGAAAGGAAGGTGCGCCCATAATAATCGCGGGGGGACCCTGTGTTTTCAACCCCAAGCCGGTGGCGCAATTTTTCGACGCGCTTGTAGTGGGAGAGGGGGAAGAGGTGATCCTGGAAATCTCCCGCGCGATGAACAGCGGCAAAGAAAGCGGCTGCAACCGATCGGAACTTCTGGGCCTTCTTTCGAAGATTGAGGGGGTCTGGGTCCCTTCCCTGCACAACTCAGAAAAAAAGGTTACAAAGAGAGTCATAGCGGATCTGGAAAATTGGCGCTGCCCATCGAGGCCGATTGTACCTCTCGTCAAGGCAGTCCACGACAGGATAACCCTGGAAATAGCCAGGGGGTGCACCCGCGGATGCCGCTTTTGTCAGGCGGGAATGGTCTGGAGGCCCGTAAGGGAGAGATCTACCGATACCCTGGAGGAAATGGCGGAGGACATGCTCTCTTCAACAGGATATGACGAAATATCTCTCTTATCCCTCAGTTCCGGCGATTATTCCCACATCGAATATCTCCTGACATCGCTCATGAATCGATACTATGGGAAAAGGGTGGCCATGGCCCTCCCTTCCATGAGGGTGGAAACCCTTACAAAAAGGCTTATCGAGCAGATAAAAAAGGTGCGCAAGACAAGCTTTACGCTCGCGCCTGAGGCGGGGACGCAGAGATTGAGGGATGTGATAAACAAGGGAAACTCCGAAGAGGCCCTCCTGACAACCGCGCGGAGTGTATTTGACGCTGGGTGGAAATCCATCAAGCTCTATTTTATGATCGGACTCCCGACCGAAACACAGGAAGATCTCCAAGGGATCGTCGATCTGGCATATAAGGTGCTCAGGGAGGGGAACAACAGACGTCAGGTCACCGTAAGCATCTCCACCTTTGTGCCGAAGGCCTTCACCCCTTTCCAGTGGCAACGGCAGATCACCATCGACGAAACAAGGGAAAGACAGGATTTCTTCAAGAAAAATATCCGGCACAAAAATCTGAAGCTCAAGTGGCATGACCGAGAGATGAGCTTTCTGGAAGGCCTGCTGGCAAGGGGAGACGAAAAGATAGGAGAACTCGTGGCGGCCGCCTTTCATTCAGGGTGCCGCTTCGACGGCTGGAGTGACCGGTTTCGGTTCGATATATGGGAAAGGGCCATAGATAACCTGGGGATAGAGACAGACAAGTATCTTGGGGAAAAGGATACACAGGACGCGCTTCCCTGGAATACTATTGATTGCGGTATTACAAAAGAGTTCCTTGCAGAAGAGTATGAGAAATCTCTGGACGGAGAACTGACAGAGGATTGTCGATCCGCCGGATGTTACGGGTGCGGGGTATGCTCGGGGGATATCAGAATTGTCGAAGCCGGAGAACCACACCCTATATCCTCCGATAAACGGGTGACATCCTCTCATGGTGAAAGGACCACATCCCTCAGGATTAAATTTGCCAGGGAGGGAAAGGCCGGCATGTTGTCGCACCTGGACATGTCTTCTTCTATCGTGCGGGCGATACATATAAGTGGCCACTCATTTGCGTTTTCGGAGGGTTTCCACCCCCATCCCAAGATTTCTTTTCCATACGCCCTTCCGGTCGGAGTAGAAAGCCTGTGCGAATACGCGGACATCCAGCTTCAGGGATACAACGGTTCCCCGGAAGATTTCATCCGCAGGGTGAATCCCTGTCTCCCCGCGGGAATAGAAATCCTCAGCGCCGAGACAATTCCTCCTTATGCCGCATCCTTGTCCATTCTCATAGCAGGATTCGATTACGAAATATACCTTCCGGGCGCACCCATTTCGTCCGCCGGCCCTGTTTCGGATGAACGAATAAAAAAATTTCTCAAATCGGACATATGTATGGTATCCAAATACAGGAAGGGGACAGTCGTCGCGAAGGATATACGCCCCCTGGTAACTTCCATCGCCCTCGACGTGAAGGAGGCTATGATCTCCCTGTCGGTGCGGTTCGACCCACGTGGAGGAGTCAAGCCTCTGGAGATCCTGACACAGGTTGTCGGATTTGACGACGAGTACGCGAAAAGAGCAAGGGTCATAAAGACAGGGATCCGTTTCAAAGAGTAACTCAAAACCCGAAACTTAAAGAAAGAGAATATGATGCCAAAAGAAATCATTCTTAACTGCACCGAATATGAAACACGGATTGCCATACTGGAAGATCACGCGCTCTCGAATTTCTATGTGGAGAGGATCGATGAGCGGTCTATAGCTGGAAACATATATATGGGTAAGGTGGTTCGAGTACTTCCGGGCATGCAGGCCGCATTTGTCGATATCGGTCTTGAACGCAGCGCTTTTCTGTATGTGGCGGATACCTACAATGAAGTTCCCGATCTGAACTTCTTCACCAATGGAGACGATCCCATAGAATATGAAAAGGGGGAACATCCGGAACCATACAGCCAGCCCATAGAGGACATATTGAGAGAAGGACAGGAGATCCTTGTCCAAGTATCCAAAGATCCACTGGGGAGCAAAGGTTCGAGAGTTACCACACATATATCGCTCGCGGGGAGAAACATCGTCTCCATGCCTACATCATACCATACAGGCATATCAAAAAAGATCACCGACGAGCAGGAAAGAGACCGGTTGCGTGAGATCATAGAAAAACTGCGCCCCGAAAGGCATGGCTTCATCGCACGAACGGCAAGCGAGGGGAAACAGGAAGACGAACTGAAAGGTGATTTCGACTATCTCTTCAAGCTATGGAACACTATCAAGCAAAAGGTAGAACACACAGCCGCCCCCGGACTCGTGCACAGAGAACTGAACATGACCCTGCGCGCGATCCGTGATCTCTACAAGGAAGACGTGGAACGGATTGTCATAGATTCAGAAGAAGAATACCGGAAAGCAATCGATTTCATGGATAGTTATATGCCCTTCATGAAGTATTCGATCGATCTTTACCGGGATAACATCCCCATCTTCGACTCTTTCGGTATCGAACTGGATATCAGCAGGATGCTTAACAAGAAGGTATGGCTCAAGTCGGGGGGATACATCATTATAGAAGAGACCGAGGCGCTGTGCTCGATAGATGTAAACACCGGCAAATATGTGGGCAAGAAAAACATTGAGGAAACCATCCTCAAGACAAACATGGAAGCCGTGAGAGAGATAGCCTATCAGCTTCGCATACGGAACATAGGCGGCATTATCATCATCGATTTCATCGACATGGAGACTGAGGCAAACCGGGAAAAGATATTTGAAGCCTTCAAGGCGGAGATGGAAAAGGACAGGAACAAGACCAATGTGCAGAAGATATCGGAGTTTGGTCTGATTGAAATGACCCGCCAGAGGAGAAGAAAAAGCCTGAGCGGCACCATGTGCGAAGCCTGTCCGTACTGCTCAGGCAGGGGATCAGTTAAATCCAGGGCAAGTGTATGTTACGAGATTTTCAGAGAACTGGAAAGAGAGGCGGCCTACGACATCGCTGAAACACTCTGTGTGCTTGTCCATCCTGATGTGGCAAAACTCCTTCTGGAAAACGAGAATGATACACTGAAGAACCTGGAAAAAAGACTGGGCAGAAAGATCCTTGTAGAAACGGACAACAGCTTCCACCAGGAAAACTTCGAGATTATACCGATGCGGAGTAATTGAGCGACCCCTTTGCAAAGGGAGGATCAAGAACCCCGCATCTTGCAACTGTCTCATGCGCGGTTTTTCGTATGCCTTTCCCTTATCGGCCGGCATGAAACTCAGCCTCAGTCACCAAAGGGAAGTTTGAGACCCTTGAGTTTGTCAGTCAGGCCTTTCGGCAGGGCAAGTCCTCCGCCGCCTTCTTCCTTTTCTTCCCCCTCTGAACCGGCGAACAGTTCCATCATATTGCCAACCTTCGTATAGCCGCCGGGGGCTTCGAAGAGTTTCTTGGACTGGCTTCCTTTTTTGATGTTTCTCAACTCTGTGACATGCCCGTCCTCTGTCATGGTTCGAATGGGCAGATCCAGTTTCTCTGAAATCCAGACGGTAGAGCGGCTTTTCCTCTTAAATCCCAGGATTTCAACAACCATTTCAACATCCTTCTTTTGACATGCATACCCGTTGATCGTTTCGGTCCCCAGCTTTTTTTCGGTCTTTGACTTGATCGCACCCTTGGCCATTTTTTCCCATTCTTCTTCATTTAATGGTCGTTCAAAATATTTCTTTTCGTCTGGATTCAGCATCCAATATAGATTGCTGTCCCGGCGCATAATCACTATCATAGAGCCTCCGCCCCGCGGGGAACGCATCTCCATGCGAACCTTGTCGGGGGTCACATACATCTTACCGCTGTTTGCAATCGTACCGTCGGGCGCAATGCTCACCTGGTCTGCGGAAAAACTCGTTATCTTGCCGGCGTAGACAGAACCCGCCGACACAAGCATTACAGACATGGCAATAATGTATAACATCCACCATTTCTTTTTAATAACCATAGTTCATCCTCCTTCGTATCTGTATGTAAGTTAAAATCTTCCCGTCAGCCACGGGATAATGGGAGCGTGTGTAATAGTACATCCATACAAATCTCGAAAAGATGGGGCATCAAGATCCCCCAAAACTATTCCCCTTATCCGCCTCTATCTCCTTTAAGAACAACCTGTTACCTTCGCTATAGCACAAAAGGGCGGACAAATCTCCATATATTTGTTGATCTTGCGCCTGTATTAGTATATCTGTTCCTCTGTATGAGCCTTAAAAAGAGTAGTCGTTACGGAAAATTCAGAATCGGTCATTTATTTATTGACAAACGGCTCGATATTCTTATAATAAGCGATTCCAATTTAACTTGATGAGGATTTGAACTATGTACGCAGTTATAAAGACCGGCGGGAAACAATACAAAGTCTCAGAGGGAGAGATCCTGAGCTTTGAAAAGATTGAGGGTGACAAGGGCGACACGGTTTCTTTCGACGAGGTGCTACTGGTTTCTCAAGATGAAGATGTCAGGGTGGGTGCACCATTTGTTGAAGGGGCAAAGGTCGTCGGCGAGATAGTCTCTCAGATCAGAGGTCCCAAGATCACCGTATTTAAGATGAAGAGAAGAAAGGGATACAGCAAAAAGACAGGGCACCGGCAGGACCTGACAAATCTGAAGATCAAAGAAATTGTTCTTTAATGGAGGAATGGTAAATGGCTCACAAAAAAGGCCAGGGAAGTTCGCGTAATGGAAGAGACAGCCAGTCACAGAGACGCGGAGTGAAGGTATACGGCGGACAGCTCGTGTCTGCAGGTTCTATTATAACACGTCAGCTGGGCACAAAGATACATCCGGGGAACAATGTCGGAATGGGCAAGGATTACACCCTCTTTTCCAAAATTGACGGGACGGTGAAGTTCGAAAGGAAAGACAGAGACAGAAAGAAGGTGAGCGTGTACGCCTCCTGAAGTTCTCTCTTCTTGTCCCCTACTGAGGTAATAATTTGAAGAAGGTGTTAGTGCCAGCAGGCTAACACCTTTTTTGTTTTCATCCGGGAATAATCCTTTTTTATTTCCGGACGGGTACTGATTGGATTTTCCATGAGATTTGTTGACGAAGCAAAGATATATATAAAATCCGGCGACGGCGGACAGGGTTGCGTAAGCTTCAGGAGGGAAAAGTATGTTCCCCGCGGAGGTCCCGATGGAGGAGACGGCGGCAAGGGAGGGGATATCATCGCCGTTGCATCCCGCAGTCATAGAACACTCCTGGACATGAAGTTCAACCAGCATCATGTGGCAAAGCGGGGAGGACCGGGAGAGGGCGGCAATCGGACAGGCAGAAACAGCAGCGATGTGGAGATCGTAGTCCCTGTGGGTACAGTCATCAGGGACATGGAGACGGGCGAACTGCTGGTGGATATGACCGAAGACGGACAGAGGGCAATTATAGCAAGAGGGGGAATCGGGGGAAAGGGAAACTCCAGATTCAAGACCTCCACAAACAGGGCGCCTCGCTATGCGCAGACTGGCCTTCCGGGAGAGGAAAAAACGGTCGGCCTTGAACTCAAGCTTATCGCCGATGTGGGGACCGTGGGCTTTCCGAATGTGGGCAAGTCAACGTTTATATCAAGCGTCTCCGCGGCACGGCCCAAGATAGCGGACTATCCCTTTACCACACTGAAACCCAATCTTGGAGTGGTCAATATTGGAGATTACAGGACATTTGTCATCGCGGATATACCGGGTCTTATAGAAGGCGCCCATCTGGGCGCGGGCCTGGGCCAGAAATTCCTGCGCCATATAGAAAGAACATCCATACTGCTCCATATCATCGACATATCGAAAGACCCCTTTACCGGAGCATGGGATGATTTTGAAACGATAAACAACGAACTTGCATTCAGCTCCGCTGTGCGGGAAAAACCCCAGATAGTGGTTATAAACAAGATCGACCTGACCGCCACAAGAGAACGGCTGAAAGAACAGGTGGACATTTTCAGTGACAGGGGCATCCGCGTCTTCCCGATTTCGGCCGTTACGGGGGAAGGAATAAAAGAGCTGATAAGGGAAATCTCTCAAAAGCTGGATGACTATTCAGGTCCACAAGAACAGAGTTAAAGAACAGAGAGGGAGGAGAGGAAAAAGGATGTCTGAAGAAAGGGCCAGCATATTAAAGGGTGCGAAGCGGATACTCGTCAAGATAGGAAGCGGTGTACTGACGGGACAGGACGGTCTTGATCTCGACATAATAGAGCATCTTGTTGATGAAATATCCGTCTATTCCAGAAAGGGATTCCACTTCGTCATTGTTTCCTCAGGGGCCATCGCATCCGGCATGAACAGGATGGGGTTCACGGAAAAGCTCAAAAGTCTCCCCCAGAAACAGGCGGCCGCGGCCATTGGACAGGGAAGACTGATGAGGGTATACTCCAATGCCTTCGGCAGGCATGGACTGGTGACCGCGCAGATACTGCTCACCATGAACGATCTCACCGACAGGCAGAGATTTCTCAACATACGCAATACCCTTTCAACCCTCACGGAATGGGGGGTTGTCCCCATTATAAATGAAAATGACTCGGTCTCCGTGGATGAAATAAAGTTCGGCGACAACGACAATCTCGCCGCCATGACGGCGAACATCACGGAAGCCAACATCCTGATAAATCTGACCAACACCGAGGGACTGTACGACAGGGATCCGAGGGGACCGGAAAAATCCCGGCTGATCTCCCTGGTCACTGAGATAACCGCCGAGATAGAAGCGGCCGCCTCATCCGAACCGGATACCGTGGGCATGGGTGGAATGAAAAGCAAGGTCATCGCGGCCCGAAAGGTGACCGCATTCGGCATCCCCTGCATTATAGCCCACGGCAAGAAAACCGGTATATTGAGCGACATACTCTCGGGCAGGGAGACAGGAACTCTGTTCCTGCCCATGGCACAGCACCTGAAAAGTAAAAAATTCTGGATAGCCTTTACTCTGCGTTCCAGAGGAAAGATCTTCATCGACAGCGGAGCCAAAGACGCCATAATAAATCATGGCAGGAGTCTTCTCCCTTCGGGTATCATCAGAGTCGAGGGTGATTTTCACGTAGGTGATCCCGTGACATGCGTGGATGTGAACGGCGTTTCAATCGCCAAGGGACTTGTCAATTACAGATCTTCGGATATAGACCGGATAAAGGGCCTCAAGACTTCCAGGATTGAGCAGGTACTGGGGGATAAACCGTACGATGAAATCATCCACCGTGACAATATGGCAGTATCAAAATAAGAAATAGATCCTTACCGGAAAAAGGCGGGTGCTATCCTTTCCCTGTCATCTATCTGCACACCCTCCAGACGCAAGAGTGCCTTTTTGAGCTCGGCTCCACCTCCAAATTGTCCGACGGACCCATCTGATTTCACCACCCGGTGACACGGAATGATCAGGGGAAAAGGATTCTTTGCAAGCGCCGAACCAACCGCCCTCGCGGCCCCCGGCGCGGAGATCTTTTTTGCCAGGTCTCCGTAAGAGGTTACGCTCCCCCAGGGTATTTGCATTGTTTCAAGCAATACCCTCCTCTGGAAATCATGGCACTGGTCTATTTTTACATATTTCATCGAAAAGTTGACGTACCTGCCCTCAAGGAAAGCACCAATGTATTCAAAGGTTTCCTCCAGGTCTTTATGCAGACCTTCTGTGACATCCGGGTAGTTCTCTCTGAGTATTCCGGTGGTTGGCACGTCTTTTCGTGGAAGCTGTACGCAAACAATCACAGGGGTATCTCCCTCGAACAGCCACACAACCCCCACATCACCAAGAATCGACGCTATCAGGCGATAGTAAACGGTCTTTTCACAAAACAAATCCTGTCACCTCCGGAATATGACTTCGACCGACCAGTTCCCCGAATCAATTGCGGAATGTGGGGCTGAAACGATGCATACGTATTCCATCAGACCCTCAGATTTTGCGCAGTGCATGTTTATACCTGTCGGCAAGGTCACTATAGAACTGTGCACCCTCTCTGGCATATGAAGCCTGTTCGGGGGTTATATCCTTGATGATCTTCGCGGGATTGCCGGCGGCAAGCTTGCCGGAGGGGATATGCATGCGGCCGGGAACCAGCGATCCGGCTCCCACACAAGATCCCTCTCCACATGTAACCCCGGACAAAAGGATAGCGCCCATACCTATGACGCATCCCGGATCGATATGGACATCGTGGAGGATAGCACTATGACCCACTATTACATCTTTTTCAATGATAACATCTAAACCGGCATCCACGTGGATTACCACATTATCCTGAACGTTTGTACCTTCCCTTATAATCACCGGACCTGTATCCGCCCTGATCACCGCCCCCGGTCCGATGAAACATCGCTTCTCTATAACGACATCTCCTATCAGGACGGCCTCGGGATGAACAAATGCCTCCTGTGAAACATTCGGAATCTTACCCTCAAACTCATAAATCGGCACAGACACTGACTCCAGTCTTCATTACGATCTTCTTTCAACAACATAATCCGATATGGCAAGGAGTGCTCCCCGGGGCGTTGAATCTCCGAATATCTTGAGAAATGCCTTTCCTTCTTCGATAAGACTGTCGGCCTTATCAAGGGAATATTGTATACCATCGTATTTATTGACGAGAAAGGTAACCTCTTCGATGTAGTCTTCCTCTGTATTTTCAACAGCTTTTTCTATAATCTTCTTCTCATCCGGATCACACTCCTTAAATGTCCTGATAAGAGGAAGGGTTATCTTACCCTCTTTAATATCCATCCCTATGGTCTTGCCGAGCTCCTCTTCTCGTGCCACGTAATCGAGCGTGTCATCGGTTAACTGAAAGGCCGTCCCCAGTCTCATTCCGAATCTGGCCAGCGCCTTAACCTCTGATTCCGGCGCCTTGGCAAGAAGGGCGCCTATGGCACACGCCGAGGAGATCAGAATAGCCGTCTTTTTTTCAATAATGGAGAAATATTCCCTTTCAGTAATATTGACATCGCCGCATTTTGCCAACTGGATTATCTCTCCTTCAGCCATGGAAGCTGTCGTGGTCGCAAGGAGTTTCTGAACTGACTGATCTCCATCTTCGGCCAGCACATTGAAAGAGGTTGCATACAGATAATCCCCCACGAGCACGCTTGCGGAATTCCCCCATATACTGTTCGCGGAAGGCTTGCCTCTCCTGATTGTGGCATGATCGATCACATCATCATGGAGGAGAGACGCTGTATGGATAAACTCCATTACCGACCCCAGGGGGAACCGTCTGTCTCCTCTGTAGCCGCACAGATCGGATGATATGATAAGCAGAAGAGGCCTCAGCCTCTTGCCGCCGCTTTTAATTACATGATCGGTAATCTCGGGGATGAGGTGTGCATAAGAATGCCTGCGTGCCTCAATAAGGTCTTCAACCGCATTCATATCATCCGCATACTGTTTGAAGACATCCTGTATTTCCATAGTGATCCCTTGGTGAGCATACTTTTCGATAATTTATATTTTATACACACCTAAATGTCAAAGATTTTCCAGACACATGCTGTTTTCAAAAAGGGAGAATCGACTCTTTTACGAACCCACCGCTCATTATTTGACATTCGTCAAACAACACCTTATAGATAACACACAGTTTTTTCGGACGAGACCTTTGCATACTATCTAAAGGTCTCCTGATAAATACTACGTAAGAATGCACATCACGTTTCGTCAGCAAGAACGTTTGAAAATAAGGGGACAGAACTCATGGGATGGAGAAGTAAACGTATCGGTCTCGCCCTCGGCGGAGGTGGCGCCAGAGGGTTCGCGCATATAGGTGTAATCAGGGTGCTCGAGGAGGAAAAGATCCCCATAGATATCATAGTGGGCACCAGCAGTGGTGCACTTATCGGGGGAGCATACGCCAGTGGAACAACCCCGGAGGAAATGGAACGGAAGATAGATGAGTATCTGAACAGCCAAGAATATCAATCTTCCGCAATCAGAACCATAGAGAAGGCTCATGATGGTGAGCTTGGATCTCTCAAGCAAAAGATACAGGGTTTTCTACAGAACAAGTTCCTCCTCCTGCAGGCCATGTTCAAGCCGGGGATACTCTCCGCCGAAGAGTTTCAGTCCATGATCGATTTCTTCATACCGGACAAACTGATCCAGGATACCCGTATCCCCTTCCGGGCCGTCACCACCGATCTGATAAGCGGGGAACAAATTGTCTTTTCCACAGGCTCCCTGCGCGAGGCTGTCATGATCAGCAGCGCTGTTCCCGGGGCGATAGAGCCCAGAAAAGCGGGGAAAATGCTGCTGTCGGATGGGGGCATCATATCTCTGGTACCGGTTAACGCCGCCAAGAGGGAAGGAGCGGATATCGTTATCGCCGTCAATATCACACGGGGTATCTTCTCTGATGAAGAGCTCGAAACCGCACAGGAAATACGCGACAGGGCAGCCGATATAGCGGCACACCACCTGACAAAAAATGAACTTGCGTCGGCAGATGTCGTAATCCGCCCCGGTGTCGGCAATCTTCATTGGTCCGTCTTTTCCCATGCCAAAAACCTGATAGCAGAGGGGGAGAAGGCTGCCCGGAAAAGCATCCCGGACATTCGCATGGTAATTCCGCTCTTCAGAAGATTGTTTGCGAAGAGTGGAAGTCTGGGCCATTCGGATTAGTAAATCCATTTAGAATCAATAAGTTACTAATTTTTTTACCCTCACGGGTTGACATGAAAGGCCTGATATGCTTTATTAGAGACCCCTAACGGAGTCTTGATTATGAAATCCATGAAGAAGAAAGCCAAATTAATCAGTCATCTATTTCCCTGAGGTCCTCGTGACATACTCATGTATCGGCCAGTTTGTCCGTGCGTGACTCTCGCCTCAATCCTCAAAGCTTCAGATCCCAAGTATATCGAAGTTCAACAAATCTTATTCGGCGTTTAATTTTCTGACAACCCAAAAGATACGGAGGTGTAACATGAAAAGAAAGAATAGCTATCTTGTTAGATTTATTATGTTAATAGTATGCATGTCGCTTGTTTTGCTGCCGATTGTTGCTTCCGCGGCAAAGGGTACCATACGGTTTTGTGATTTCGGTTGGGACAGCGCTCAGGTGCATAACCGAATAGCCGGGTTTATCGTCAAGCATGGGATGGGCTACGATTTGGAATACATCCCCGGAGACACAATCATGCTCAATACCGCCCTGATGCAGGATGATGTGGATGTCAATATGGAGTCCTGGACTGAGAATATACAGGAACTCTATGATAAAATGATCAAATCGGGCAAGGTGGCCGATCTCGGAAGCAATTTCCCCGACAACTGGCAGGGATGGCTGGTTCCCACCTATGTCATTAAGGGAGATGCAAAACGGGGAATCAAACCCATGGCTCCGGATCTGAAATCCGTTCCTGATTTGTCTAAATATTGGGAACTGTTCAAGGATCCAGAAGTTCCGACCAAAGGGCGCTTTTACAATTCCATTCCGGGCTGGGCCTGTACAAAGATTAATTCGACCAAGCTCAAGACCTACGGCCTGGACAAATATTACAACGACTTTATCACGGGTTCGGACGCGGCGCTGAGCGGTTCTATGGCAGCGGCGTTCAAGAAGGGAATACCATGGGTAGGATACTACTGGGAACCCACATGGGTTCTGGGAAAGCTTGACATGACGCGCCTGGAAGAACCGGCATTTGACCAGAAGGTGTGGGACAAAGACAAGGGATGTACCTACGGATCTGTCAAGGTAAACATCCTTGTCAATACGAAACTCTTCGAGAGCGCTCCGGATATCGTGGAGATGCTGCGGAAATATGAAACGACCACCGCTATGGTCAACAAGGTCCTGGCCTATATGATGGACACCAAGGGAAACACCGAAGACGGCGCAATCTGGTTCCTCAAAAACAGAGAGAACGTCTGGACCGAGTGGGTTTCCGCCGACGTAGCCGCGAAAGTCAAGGCTGCCCTGAAATAGAAAGGCATGAATTTGAAATATAATAATCCGGCAGATCAAGCAGAAGAGATCTGCTTAGAGGTCAATGGTCTGTGGAAGATCTTTGGTGAAAAGGCTCAGGAGATCCTCAAATCCGATCTTCGTTTTGAATCCAAAGAGACCATACTGGAGAAAACAGGCAATGTGATGGCAGTCAGAGACGTCTCTTTCAGTGTAGCCAGGGGCGAGTTCTTTGTTATCATGGGTCTTTCCGGCAGCGGAAAATCCACGCTGATTCGAATGCTGCTCCGTCTGATCGACTCCACAAGTGGCAGTATCCACGTAAATGGAGAAGATATCCTCAAGTACGGCAAAAAGCGGCTTATGGATTTCCGCCGGCATACGACAGGCATGGTTTTTCAGTATTTCGGCCTGTTTCCCCACAGAACCGTCCTTGACAATGTGGCCTACGGCCTCAAGGTACGGGGCGTTTCAAAAGAGGAAAGTCACGCAAGTGCACAGGAGGCCATCGAAACCGTGGGGCTGAAGGGATGGGAAAACTACCACCCCTCAGCCCTCAGCGGGGGAATGCAGCAGCGAGTGGGAATCGCTAGGGCACTGGCCATAAATCCCGAGATCCTTCTC
>JAFGQD010000200.1 GCA_016935875.1 Deltaproteobacteria bacterium | reverse complement strand
TCCCTCGAAGATCTTTTCCCCGCGCCTGCCCCGGTTCATTACATGGTACCATGCACCCGGATATTGAATTCTTAATGGTCTGGACATATAAAAAGCTTATCAGAAATCAATTCAAGAGTCAAGAGCCGATTTGACCCCTTTACTTCCTCAGAAAAATAGAGGATAAAAAATTTACACAAAATAATTGATAGTACCGATGAAGGCACTGCTCGAAACCATAAATCGTAAAGTAATCGACGCCGGTGGGGCGTTGGATACTAAAAAATCACAAAATTACCGAAAAAAATACAGAGATCTGTTGAAAAAGGCCAAAATCGAATGCCCGGAACCAATTAGACCCAAGATAAAGGGAAAAAGAGGTCGGATCAAGAGATCAAAATCGAGAAATCTGTTGGAACGTCTAAAAGAATATGAAAATGATGTCCTCCGGTTTATGAATATTGACTATGTTCCGTTTACCAACAATTTGGGTGAAAACGATATCCGTATGACTAAAGTCCAACAGAAAATATCGGGCTGTTTTCGATCAATAGAAGGCGCCAAGATTTTCTGTCGAGTCCGAGGCTATTTGTCAACCTGCCACAAGCATGGAGTATCGTCAAGTCAGGATTCGGGTTTGTTGTTTGATGGAAAACTGCCGGACTTTCTTGAGCAGGAATAGTACCATTAATATTTACGCTGAATAGTTACAGAAATCTTTTTTTCAAGTCGAAAACGATAGTGAAATCAAAAAGGGTTATCTACCCAGGTACTATCTCCGATATAACAGGAAATTACAGTTAATGATTTATTGAAGCATCATTCAAGTTTAAATTTTTTTTCATGAAAAAGCCGTAAACAGGCATCTACTACTTCCGTATCGTAAAGGGTACCTCTGTTTCTGGCAATCTCTTCCAGTGCTGCATCCATTCCCAGGGAAGGACGGTAAGGTCGGTGAGAGCACATTGCCTCAACTACATCGGCAACAGCAAGAATTCTTGACTCAAGAAGTATTTCATCTCCCTTGAGACCGTTAGGATATCCGGTTCCGTCCACCCGTTCATGGTGCTCAAGTACAATCCGCGCAACAGGCCACGGGAAATCGATGTTCTTTAGGATATTAAACCCTGCCTGTGGGTGATCTTTGATCAGGGCGAACTCAATATTTGTCAATCTGGCTGGCTTGCTGAGAATCTCGGCGGGAATGGAAATTTTCCCCAGGTCATGAATCGTGGCTGCCGTGAGTAGGCCTTCAATCTCGTCTTTGGGCAGATTCATTTCGGTGGCTATTGATCCGGCCAGATCAGATACCCTCCGCTGATGGCCGGCGGTAAATGGATCTCTCGTTTCAACAGTCTCGGCCATCGCCTGTACGGTGGCATGTAATCCCTTACGTATTTGCTGAAAGCTCTGTTTTAGATCTTCTTCCATTTTTGTACGCTCGGTGATATCGATGCCGACTCCGAAAAAGTAGTCGAACACGCCCGCTTCTTTGAAGACAGACCTGCCGTGCCATTCCACCAGTATCCTCTTTCCGTTTTTGGTCAAGACGGTATTATTAGTATATGAAGGATAAATGGTAGTGGTGAGTTGCTCAAACACTTTCGAGACAGATTTCCGTTCTGGTTCCGGTACAAAGGTGGTCAGATAATCAGTGCCCTCGACCTCATCTTCCGTATAACCAAGCGTCTGGAGGAGAGCCTCATTCATCATGATCGTCTTTCCATCCTTGCTGATAGCGACGAAGAATGCAGGGGAGTTATTGATTAGTGCTTCATTGAACTCCTTCTCATGCCGGAGTTCCCTCATGGCAGCCTCGCGCTGAAACTCAATATTCTTTCGATCCGTGATGTCAGTGTTGAATCCATGCCAGATGATGCTCCCATCCGAGAGTTTCTCCGGCGTTGATCTGCCTAACAGCCATTTGACGGGTTGACCGGGAATCTGCACCCGGTATTCACATTTCCAGGTGTTCATTTGTTCGGCTGATGACTCGATTGAAGTAATAAGTTTTTCCAGATCCTCAGGCACTACCACCTTCCGTATGGGGGAAAAGTCCTCGAGTACATCTTCAGGCGAACAACCGAAGAGATCTCTGATCGCTTCCGTGGTGAAGGGTGCGCAATAGGTCCCGTCGGGTTTCCGTTTGAACTGATAGATCATTCCTGGAACCTGGGAAGATAACTTCCGAAAGCGTTCGTCCCGTTCCAGTAATGCCGCTTCCGCCTGTTTCCGCTCGGTGATGTCGCGGATGATCATGCATGTTTTCTGCCGGCCCTGTGCATCTGTGAAGATGGCTGATGTGCCTTCAACGGGAAACCTCTCTCCGTTGGATCGAAGCATGGTTAACTCTGCGTTTACGGCTTTTCCCGTTCTTGCCCTTTGCTCCAGTGCTGTCTTCAATCGCGGGTCGGAATCATCAACCAGCCCATTACGGCCAACTTTCCTGATGTCTTCCACTGAACGGCCGAACATATCACAGGCTGCCGGATTGGCGTCAAGGATTGAGCCGTCAGGGGCCGTCAGCAGGATGGCGTCATTTGATTCTTCGAAGATGGAACGGTATTTCCTCTCGTTGTCCTTGAGTAATGCTTCAACCTCCTTGCGGCGTATTGCTTCCACAAAAAAGGTGGCAAGGCTCTGCACGTCTTCCGCATGTTCCATCGTGTAGCCTGTTTCGTTGTTGGCCATGGCGATCATACCAATCACAGTATCCTTTTCTTTCAGGGGGACGCCCAGGAAGGCAGTTATTGGTAGATGCCCCTCCGGAACACCAAAGTGTTCAGGAAAGAATTCCGGATCATTAATGATGAGAGAGTGCTCGTTCCGTTTAATTTCTCCCCACATATCGTGTATGACCATGTCCATTATCTGAGAAAGGGCATGACCTTCAGCCGTCCGATATTCTTTAGACCCTGGATCATTCAAGGCTAACGTCGTAAAACGCTCATCCGGCGTAATCCTGCCGATAAAGCCGAATGTGCTTCCTGTGAGTTCTTGCCCGACATTCAGGCACATCTCCGCTACGGATTCAGGAGTGGTTGATGTCAGGGCTTCCGATAAAACTCGATTAATGGCCTCCAGCAATCGTTCGTGGTGTCGGATTCGTTCTTCAGCTATCGTGCGTTCGGTCACGTCCCGTGAGACAGAAATCAGTCCGACAATCTCTTCATTACGGATAAGGGGGGCTCCGCTTATTTCGATGTAAAGCGTTGATTCATCCTGCGCGATAAACTCATAGGTCGCTGAGGGGATGGTTTTCCCTTTTTGTAAGACCTGATGGATGTTAGCCATAAGTTGCTCGAAAGATTCCGCCTTAAAAAACTTTTCAAGACTTGTAACAGGCCTTCCGATGAAATAGTGCGGTTTGATCCCTGTAAATCTCTCGATGCTCGGAGACATGTCGGTGATTACAAGATCGGCTCCTACCGTGCATATAACATCCGTAACATTTTCAAAACTCAGTCGATACTTCTCTTCCAGTATGCTCAGCTTCTGATTTGCATTCTCCAGATCTGATATCTTTTTTTCAAGTTTGCTGAAAAGGATTTCATTGTATTGCCTGAAAAATTCCATTTCATCACCGAGAGGTTTAAAAGCTGCTTTTTTTGTTGCATCCTTTTCTTCCAGAACCTCTTTTAACATATTCATCAGAATATCCGGTTCCTGTGGCTTGAGAATGAATAGATCCGCCCCAAGGCTCAGCGCAAAGTCCTTGTTTTTAGATTCAGTATATGTGGCGGTATAAAACACCAGAGGTATGTGTTTCAGTGTGTCGTCTGACTTCCACTGGCGGCATAAGGTGTAGCCATCCATTACCGGCATAAGAATATCTGTTACAACCATGTCCGGAGGATTGGAGATAGCATTATCCAGGGCCTCTTTGCCATTTTTAGCCTGGATTACTTCATAACCATACCCCTTCAGTATGGTTTCCAGCATATACAGGTTGGTGCTGTTATCGTCGACAATTAAGACTCGCTTCGTCATTTTAACTCCCTGACTCCACTATTTTGATTTCCTCATCTGTTAAATCATACAAGCGATATACGAGCTGATCGATCTGCCTGTCTGTTGTTTCGATCTGACGTTCCAACATCCCTGTTGTCTGAGGCTCCCTTGATTCAGCAAGCCTTTTGTTTAATTCC
>JAFGQD010000199.1 GCA_016935875.1 Deltaproteobacteria bacterium | reverse complement strand
TTTTAGTCATTCTATTCAAACACATACGATGGCAGATGATAGGGTCGGATGAA
The DNA here is from genome assembly GCA_016935875.1 of Deltaproteobacteria bacterium. Classification (GTDB taxonomy): domain Bacteria; phylum Desulfobacterota; class Syntrophia; order Syntrophales; family UBA2210; genus UBA2210. Next base: position 4,800 of record JAFGQD010000199.1, on the reverse strand, counting down.
ACCCCTGTAAAAACAGTGCCCGGTGACCTAACAAATGTCCTCATTAACAGATAAACTGGCACGTAATATTAATGGTGTGGATGGATTTGTCAAGACCGAAAAACGGTGGATACATCCCCGGATAGGGTTAAATCGAAGAAAAGACAAAGATTAAAAGCATATACAGGAAATAGGGGAAGATTTAAAAGAACATACACTCACCGCTGATTACGTTAACAACGGAAACAATAGAAAACCCCCGATGCGGTTGCGCCATCGGGGGCAATTCGTCTATCGATAGGTTATCCCGGTATTACCAGGCTAGGCAGCCACGTCGCGATAGCGGGGAAAATCATGACAAGCGCTATTGTCAGAACATCTATAGTCATAAAGGGGATGGCACCCCAAAACAGAGCCTTCATCGGCATCGATTCAGCCGGCACAAGCCCTTTGACGATATACAGGTTCAACCCCATGGGGGGTGAAATGTTCCCCGCACACATATTTATCGTCATAAGAATGCCGAACCATAACACGTTTATATCCAGCGCGAGAAGGATCGGCAGTATGATGGGGGTCGTCATCATAACGATGGCGGCCGGATCTAGGAACATCCCCATAATCATAAACCCGATCATGAGAATGATAACGACGGTTGTAGGAGACACGTCCATAGAGACAACCCAGTCCGTCAGCGAGGCGGCACACCCCGAATAGATGATAACATACCCGAAAGAGGTGGCGCCGATAATGATCCAGCCAATCATAGTGGTTGTCTTAACCGTGGCTAACAGCACCTTTCTCAGCAACTGCAGATTCATGGTTTTCTTGGCAAAGGCAATCACAAATACCGCAACACAGGCTATCGCACTTGCCTCTGTAGGCGTTGCAACTCCCGTATAGATTGTCCCCAGAAGGAGTAAGACCAGAAGCAGGAGCGCCCACACCCTCCACAGGGAACTGAATTTTTCTTTCCATGTGAACCTGACATCATCCCTCGGCGCGAGTGCAGGATTTAACTTTACCCTGAGTCCGACATAGAGGATCGCCAGGATGGTCATCAGTATCCCGGGTAAGAACCCTCCGGCAAACAGTGCACCGATAGACTCATTGGCCAGTGTTCCGTAGAGAATCAGGATAACACTGGGAGGAATCAAAATGGAAAGAGCACCCGCAAAGGCCACGATAGCACCTGCCATCCCCGGCTGATAACCCCGTTTCTCCATCTCTGGAAGGGACAAAAGACCGACGGTTGCCGTTCCCGCCGTACTGGCTCCGCACACCGCGCCGAAGATGGCACCGAAGACGGCGCTAGTTATACCGAGACCACCGGGAAGATTGCGCAGGAAGCGGTCGGCAACATCGTAGGTGTCCGCCCCCATGCGACTGTGCATCACCACCTGTGCCATAAGAATAAAGAGTGGCACGCAAACAAGGGTATAATTACCCATGTGTCCATATCCGGCCAGGGCCACACCATACAGCCCTTCCGTACCCGGCCAAAACACCAGCGCGGCTATCATACTCAGGAAACCGAGCGAAAAAGCCACCGGCAATCCCATAAAGAGGAGCACGCAAAGAGAACCGACAAGAATAAGAAGTGTAATATACCATTCCATAATCATACACCTCCCTGTGATTTGCTCTGAGCCGTTCCGGTGAGAATGGCAACATTACGCACCACTCTGAACAGGAACTCCAAACTGAGACAAAGCGAACCTATGACAAGGAATGTCCTCATCGGCCACAGGGGCCACGCCAGATACTCGGTACTCCGTACACCGCCCTCCCACGCATCCCAGGCAAAGACAGTCGACTCCATGAAGAACATAGACATGTATGCTAGGGCCATTATGGAGGTAAGAATTTCCAATATCGCCTTCTTTCTTGTCTCCATATACTCAGTAAATATGTCCACGGCAACATGTCCCCCCGCAGGCAGCGCCCAGGCGCCACCAAAGAAAACGACCAGAATCAGCATATAGCGATTAATCTCAAAGCTCCAGGTAGTAGGCATCCCGAAGATATATCTCATCGCTACATCGTAGCTTATGGTCACCATCATCACAATGACAATCCACCCGGCAAATTCGGCAAGCCTCTCATCGAACCAGGATATCCTGTCCATGAATTTACCAAAACCACCGGGGGATTTATTCGTCCCGTTATTCATAACCTCTTCTCCAAACTATGTAAGAGTTAATGGAGAGGAAAGAGCGTGTTACCCTGCCCTCTCCATCGATGATTTCCAGCTCTGCTACACTATTTCCAGTTCTTCTGCTCTTCCTTGATCAGATCAACCAGCTTCTTGCAGTCCGGGCTCTCGTTCGCATACCACGTCCATACTTCTGCCAGCATCTCTTTCGATTTTGCGATATTGGCATCGTCCATCATGACAAACTTAACGCCCTTTTCCTGGCACCATTTTTCGTTCTCTTTTTCATAGTTCGGCCAGTATTCCGTGCTTGCCCATCTGCCCCACTCTTTAGCAACATCTCTCAGGGTCTTCTGCAGATCCTTCGGCAGTCTCTCCAGGGAGTCTTTGTTTATCCAGAGGTCATCAGCCCAGGTGAAAACGGGCGGGTTTGTGAAGGTTTTGGCAACTTCGAAGAATTTATAGTCTTTCAGACCGTAGGCATAGAAGATCAGGGCATCGACCGTTCCCCTCTGCAGGGCGGGGTAGATCTCCCCCGTCGCCATGGTCACGGGAGCCGCACCCCATGCCTTCGCTACACGTGTGCAGACGCCACCGGCAGCCCTCAGCTTGATGTTTTTGAGAGAATCAATGGTCCCATATTCGGTGTTACCCCTGCCTATTATTCCGGAGCTTCCACAGATAATATTGGTAAGATAAACGGCATTAGCCTTTTCAAGATAGTTCTTTGCGATGATAGCATTGAATTCATTGTCGCTGTTCATGTAGTCCCAGAACTCTCCGCGATGACCGAGAGAGATGTAGGGAAGCCAGTCGACATCGCCTTCCGGAACCATCCCATGAAAATAGGATGCGCAACTACCCAGCATATCAATGGTACCCTTCGCTAAGCCGTCAAGGGACTCGGATCTCCCTATCAACTGGTCTGCAGGAAACACCGTAAACTTTAGCCTGCCGTCGGTCGCTTCCTTCACCATCTTGATGAATTTTTGATATGCTTTGTATTCCGGATGCTGTGAATGCCATGCCATCTGGAATTTGAGGTTATAGGTCTCGGCGCATTCCGCCTTGTTGAAAATACCGCCCCCCAAAATAAGGGAAATGCTCAATACCAATACTAACAAACCTGTCAAACGAATCTTTTTCATTTACCTTCCTCCTTAAAGGATCAATGTTGAATGTTCTTTGTTGTTTGTTATTTACCAGTTCTTACCTCAGTTCTTTTTGTCTGTTATTTGTTCGTTATCACCTCCCTACTCTCAGTTTATTATTGGATCATCAATGGGTACACGTACCATACCCCCTACAAAATCAATCTCTGTGGATCACACTTCTCTCTTAAGATCTTCAGTTCGTTTGCAGTAGGAGCTTTCACCTCTACCGCCTTGGAGACATCAACATCAAACTCCATATTGTCAAGGATCTCTTCCTTGGTTGTCCCCGGATAGTAACCGGCCAGATACATCTCTTTCGTTTCGTCGTCGAAACGCATCACCGCCATATTGGTAATAACCAGCTCCGGCCCTCCCGGAATGAGTCCCGCTTTCTTTCTCCCGTCTTTTCCGGTTAGGTGCCCAGGACTTGTCAGGTAATCCACTTTATTTACAAATTTCCTTTTTTCATGTTGCATGAACGTGATACTTCTCGGAACAAAAGACGCAACATCGCAGGCACCTCCACTCCCGGAAAAACGGGTTTTTGGACTGAAATAATCTCCGATTACTGTTGAATTGACATTGCCGAATTTATCGATCTGCGCCGCGCCCAGAATACCAATGACATGCTCTCCCGTAATCCTATTCTGCATTGTCGCAAATGCATCCAGAAGACCACTGTTTGATGAAGACCAGTACATAACACGTGGATCCGCAACCGCCAGGGGAATTTCATCCAGCTTCGCATCAATAGATCCCGTCTCAAAAAATATTACGCTATTCGGGGCATTTATATTCTTCGCCGCCATCGCCGCCAGCATCGAAATCCCGGTGCCGCAGAACACGATATCTCCGTCTTTAATCTCCCTGGCGGCCACTATCGTCATCATTTCTCTCGAGGTATATTCCATTTTTTCTTCCCCTGATCAGTTTCTCTTCAGATTTGCAGCATACCCTGTACGCGGGTCCGCCTTTATTGCCTTAATACGCTCCTCTCCAACAAGGGCGATAAGCTCTTCCTGTCCGTTGACGCCATAGACATACTTCTCGAGATATTCTTTGAATAGTTGTTCATCACGAGCCGCCCTGGCATAATCGTTCAGATACACAGGATCATAATCATAGCAGGTATGACACGCCGTAGGATAGGCACCATGAGGCACATGGACAACGGCATCAACATTGATAAAGGGAATCTGATTCCGGTCAGGTGCAGCCCTCAGGTCATCCGGTTCAACCAGCTCTTCACAGGTCAGGATAAGGTGCTTTGCCGACTTAGCCTGTTCAACATCCGCAAAGGTAAGCCCTTCGATCCTCCCGGTACCCTGCCTGTCGGCCCTCTGGACATGAAGGATCGTTACATCCGTATTTATCGCGGGAACCAGAACCACCTTTTCCGTATCCATCCAGCCGTCAAAAGGACTGTCCATGACAACCAGTTTCTCATTAGGCATCTTCGGATCGTTCTTTCTCATCTCTGCCGAAAAACCCCATTTGTTTATGATATCCGTC
>JAFGQD010000198.1 GCA_016935875.1 Deltaproteobacteria bacterium | reverse complement strand
TCAAGGGACGATGATGTCTCTTCAATCCCCGATGCTTGCTCGGCGGCACCCTCCGCAAGGGACTGGCTGGAGGCTGAAATCTGAGTGGCAGCGGCGGCCACCTGGTTGGAGCCTCCGTTGAGATTTTCCACAATCTTCGTAACGGGAACAGAGATGCTTCTCGCAAAGAAAAGGTACAGCACAAAGGCGGCGATGAAGAATATAATACCAACGATAAGCACGATGTTGCGTACCGCATGTGCCGAGGCAAGAAACTCTTCATCTGGCAGGGTCAACGCCACACTCCACCCTGTCAACGGTACCGGGGCATAGCCGCTACTTTTATCAATCCCATCGAATCTATATCCTGAAACACCGGCCTGTCCCGAGGTCATCTTAGCGGAAATCGCTTCCATGCCCGCCAATTTTGTCATGTCCAGGCTGAGTATATGTTTTTTATTGGGATGGGCAATCACCACCCCTGCCTTATTCGTCACAAAGGCATACCCTGTTGTGCCTATCTTGGTCTTGTCGATCAAATCGTCGAGAAATCCTATGTCCAGTGTATTGGAGATCACTCCGACGATCCTGCTATCCGCTGAATAGATGGGTGCGGCAACGGGGACAAACGGTTTTCCTGAGACCTTGTTTACGCCGACTTGTCCTATATGCGCCCTGCCGGACAGGGCATCTTTAAAGTACTGCCTGTCGGCAATCGACACGCCGATATAGTTTTTGCTTGATGCTGCAATGATTTTGCCGTCCGCTCCCACAGCAATAATTACCTGGTAATCCTCACCCAGGCCCTTGGTATCCTTGAATCTCGCAAGTTCTTGATTTAATGAATCAGTCTCTTCAGAAGCACCTTCAGCGCCTTTTTCGGCGACCGCCGTTGCCGCCGCTATGGTTGCATTCCCGACAGACAGGTCTTTTACCAGTTTTATCTCTCCCTTCAAGACATTGTCTATCCCGTCGCCAAGGGCTTTGGTCGTGCCGGCCAGTTGCTCATATTCTAAGGCCTGCAGAGCCTTGGATGAGTTATGCACGGCAATAGAGCCGATAATGATAAGCGGAAGTGCCATGGTTACTGTCCCAACCAGGATAAGCTTTGTCACTAATCTGAATTTTTTCATTTGGTATGCCCTCCTTAAATTGTAATAGTCTCTGTAGAAATACCCTCTTTGGAGATCAGGAAACAAGTTACGCAAGCACCGGCATTGGCTATACTTACGCCGAGGCTTACTGTGCCCGTGATGAGATGCCGAAGCGGCATACCGGGTTCCAATCTGTTTTTAAGGTTGTCACGTCTGTTATTCCTCTATCGCATCAAGCATGGATATTTCATTGGTAGTCAACACCCTGTCAATGTCGAGGAGAATCTTAATGTTTCCTTCTATCTTGGCCATTCCCGATATAAACTTGGTATCCAGTCTCGCACCGAAGGTTGGCATATCTTCAATGTTTTCCGCCTTTATGTTTAACACCTCGGAAACTGAATCAACCACGATCCCCATCTGAATCGCTCCCGCACCCCCTTCAATTTCGACCACGATGATACAGGTCCGCTCGGTATGTTCGACCTCCTCCATCCCGAACTTCAGCCTCAGGCCTATCACGGGAATCACCTTTCCGCGGAGATTAATCACCCCCTTCACGAATTCGGGAGTTCGGGGCACCGTGGTAATAGACATCATTCCGATGATTTCCTTGACCTTCAGGATTCCAACGCCATATTCCTCATTGGCCACCGCGAACGTAAGGTATTTCCCCTCGCGGTCAACTTGCGCCTTGATCATTTGATCCGCTATATTTGCTGATTGTGCCATATGCTCATTCCCCCTGTTCTCATTTTACGTTTTATCCTTGTCATTTGTTCTCTCCCATGCACACATCTACAGCAAAAGGACCGGCATCGGTTTCGAAAGGGATAACAATGCTCGGACCGGCCATGACATGACAGATAGAGTGATCTTTACCGGTGACCACCGTCGGGATTGCACCCTGGAGGCTGATACCCATCGCTTCTAATTTCTTTCTGGCCGCACCGGATACCATATTGGTAATCTCGCCAACGGCATCCTGAATATCCCCGTTCATCGCGGTTATCTCTTCGCCCAACATGTTGGAAACAATTCTGGTGATACATCCCTCACTGAAGCTCAGGGCGAGAGAACCGTTCACTACCCCCGTCAGGCCGATTATTCCCGAAATATCCCCTCTGGCTCTATGATCCTTCTTGATGAACGGTTTTCCCACCCTCGGTTCGACAAAGGCCATTGTTTTCAAAACATTGATTGTCCCCTCTAAAAAGGGGTTGATATATTGAACATCCATTTTCACCTTCCTTCCCGTTGTTTTTACTGTGCGTTATACTTTTTGATTATTTTTTCTATCTTTGCACCCAGCACCTCCGAGGTAAAGGGTTTCACGATATAGTCATCAACACCTGCCTTGACCGCCTGTACGACGTTGTCTTGCAGGGCCTCAGCAGTAACCATGAGAAAAGGCACCCTCGGCAAATCATCGTCCGCCCTGACCGCCTTTAAAAGCTCATAGCCCGTCATATTCGGCATATTCCAGTCAGAGATCACAAAATCTATCTTTTGTGACTTGATTTCTTTAAAAGCCACCACGCCATCTTCAGCCTCGATGATATTGGTATACCCTCCCTGTTTTAACAGGTTCCTGATCACCTTCCTCATGGTGCCAAAATCATCAACAATCAGTATCTTGATATTTTTATCCACGACCATCTCCTGAACATTAAATGTATCCGTCTTTTTACCTGTGTAGCACACACCCCTCATATCCTCGGTCACAACAAGAAATACCGAAGGTAATTTTCGTAATAGCTTTTGAGTATGCTTTCTCCTATGTTTCGCTCAACGCAAACAAGCTCCCCGGATCCAGGATGAGAGCGATATTGCCATCACCCGATATTGCTCCTCCTGAAACACCTTTGATGTTTCTTAATCCGGCACCAAGTCCCTTTATCACGACTTCTTCCTTCCCTATCACCTCATCCACGAGGAAACACTTGGACCTGTTTTCCGCTTCGACAACTACCACTAAAGAGTCCCAGGGATCTTCGCGATCCGGTTTTACGTCAAAAATTTCATGTAATCTCACCAGCGGTAACAGGTTATTCATCACATTCAGCATCTCTCCTTTCCCCACCACATTGCTATAGGCCCCGCGCACAGGACGCAACAGCTGGCGTATGGCAGTGGCGGGAATAATATATTTTTCCTTACCGACCCTGACGATCATCCCGTCAATAATCGCCATCGTCAAAGGGAAGAATGAGGCAAACGTGGAGCCCTCTCCTTCGACACTGCTGACCTCTATCTTGCCGCGCAGTTTTTCTACGGCCTGTTTTACTACGTCCATACCAACCCCGCGGCCGGAGATATTCGTAACCTGATCAGCGGTTGAAAAACCCGCCAGAAACAACAGCTTATATATTTCATTATCCGACAGCGTATCCGTCTCCTTCACGATACCTTTTTCTACAGCCCGGTTGAGTATTTTTTTCTTGTTCAGTCCATTGCCGTCGTCGGTTATTGCAATGACGATATTGCCCCCTTTATGGTAGGCCTTGAGCTGGATCAGCCCCGCTTCGGGTTTTCCGACCTTGACCCGTTCCTCCGGAGTGCCTATCCCATGATCCACGGAATTCCGGACCATATGGACAAGGGGATTGTAGATCTCCTCTATCATGTTCCTGTCTATTTCCGTATCTTCCCCTATCATCTCCACGGTCGCGATTTTCCGGGCGCTCCTGGTCAGGTCCCGTACCAGGCGTGCCATTCTTTGGAATGTCTGTTTGATGGGCACCATCCTCAGGCTTGTTGATGTCCTCTGAAGCTCCGACGTAATACTGGCAATCTGCGAAATATGTCTGCCCAGCTTTTCATCCTTACTTCCCTGCACGACGGGATTCTGCCTTATCATAGCCTGGGTAATAACCAGTTCGCCGATCATATCTATCAGGTCATCCAGCTTGCTCACCTCCACCCTGATCGTGTCGGCATCCGCAGCCTGGGTTGCCTGCTTTCTCAAAGCACCGGTTACCTGCTTCGGTGTCGCTTTGCCCTCTTTAATCAGTGTTTCTCCAACCTTTTGCAGGGGAGGTCCCTCGGCAATCTTGAGAGAGTCCTCCAATACTTCCTCCGTGATGATTCCATCCTCAACCAGAATGGTCCCCAGTTTCTTTACCTGATCTTCGGAATCAATCGTCTGATCGATCGTGTCGATTCTGTGCTTTAGTTTAGAAAAATCGCGTGCCTCAGGTGCGTCCCGCTCTCCG
>JAFGQD010000197.1 GCA_016935875.1 Deltaproteobacteria bacterium | reverse complement strand
ATTTAATATTATCGGGATATTATATTCTTTTGACATCATGGAGGCCCTCTACAGGAAAGATCAGGGGCTCCTCTTTCCCGAAGAAAACCATGTTGAAAATTATACGAAAAAGGATGTCCTGTACATACCCGAAACGAAACTGGCAAAGGAACTCTTTTTTGAACTGCAGAACAGGGGAGAGCATATGGCCGTCATCGTTGACGAATATGGCGGGGCTGTCGGCATCGTCACCATCGAAGACATCCTGGAAGAGATCGTCGGTGAAATCGAAGACGAGTACCACAGTGACGGTACAGTGTTGTATCGGAAGGTCGGACAGGGGAGATATCTCTTCGACGCGCAGGTAAAGATAGATACCGTCCGCAATCTGTTGCCCGTTACCATTCCTACGGGCGACTATGAAACCCTCGGCGGGTTTCTGCTGTACAAGATGGGGAAAATCCCCCAGCGAAGCGATATTTTCAGACATGAGACGATCACCTTTGTCATCGAGGACGCCGACATGAAGGTGATCCGTGAAGTACTGGTAATACTCCCTCCTGGCATGGATCTGCTCAGATAGAAAGGAACCGTCACATGATACACCGGCAACAGAGAAGCCTGGCCGCCGTCATCCTGGCCGCCGGGAAAGGAACACGAATGAAATCCGATCTGACGAAGGTCCTGCATCCCATCTGCGGAAAACCCATGGTATGGTATGTGGCAATGCTTGCGCGAAAGGTTGGCGCAGAAAAAACCGTCGTGGTGGTGGGGCACCAGGCGTCCATGGTCATGGAGACCATGGACGGAGAGGACCTGATCTATGCCGTTCAGGAAGAGCAGATGGGCTCCGCCCATGCCGTCCTTCAGGCCGGCGACGCACTTTGTGGCTTCGACGGAGATGTACTGATACTGTGTGGTGATGTCCCTCTGCTTCTTCCCGCCACAATAGAAAGCCTGCTGGAAAAGCACCGGTCAAGCGGCGTCGCCATAACTGTCATGACCGCCCTTCTGAACGACCCCGGAAGTTATGGAAGGGTTGTAAAGAATGAAGGGGGAGAAGTCACGAAGATCGTCGAGGCCCGTGACGCCAACACAGAGGAAAAGATGATACAGGAAATAAACACGGGTATATACTGCGCTAAAAGTGCCTTCCTTTTCGAAGCCGTAAGAAAGATAGATAACAAAAATGCCCAGAGCGAGTTTTACTTTACGGACATTTTCGAAATTGCCCACAGAGAACATCGCAAGACCGGATCATTTATAATAGATGACCCCACCGAAGCCATGGGAATCAATACTCCTGATGACCTGGAAATTGCGATAAAAATCATGAATGTCAGATTCTGTGACAAACTTAGGGATTGACTTCAAATGGCATAATTGTTAAAGAGCCATGTTCTAGAAAATTCAAGAGGAGAAATCACATGGAACCCAACAAACTTGTGCTGTGGTTTAATGAAATAGAACTGGATGATATCCCCCAAGTTGGTGGGAAAAACGCGTCTCTGGGTGAAATGATACGGGAGCTTACTGGCAAGGGAGTCAATATACCGGACGGTTTCGCCGTGACCGCTGATGCCTATCGATATCTACTGGAATCCGCTGAAATAAAAACCGAGATGGAGAGCATCCTTTCCGATCTGGATACTCACGACATGCATAACCTCAGTAAGAAGGGAGAGAGGCTCCGGTCTCTAATCTATAACGCTGAGATTCCCGAAGATCTTAACCAGGCAATTCTTGACGCTTATCGGACACTCTGTGAGGAATATGGGGAGGATACCGACGTGGCCGTGCGAAGTTCCGCGACGGCGGAAGATCTGCCCGACGCGAGTTTTGCCGGACAGCAGGAAACATATCTGAACATCAGAGGACAAGATGCCCTGATAGATGCATGCAAGAGATGTTTCGCATCTCTCTTTACCAACAGAGCAATCTCCTACCGGGAAGACAAGAATTTTGACCATATGTCGGTCGCCCTCTCCATAGGGGTCCAGAAGATGGTACGCTCCGATAAGGCAGCCTCCGGTGTTATCTTCTCGATCGACACGGAATCCGGATTCAGGGATGCCGTCCTGCTCACCGGTTCGTACGGTCTGGGTGAACTGGTTGTCCAGGGAACGGTCAATCCCGATGAATTTTATGTCTTCAAACCGACGCTTAAGACCGGATTCAAGCCGATACTCCAGAAAAAACTGGGGACAAAAGAGGTCAAGATGATCTACGCAACGGGGAAGGAGGACCCCGTAGAGATCGTCCCTGTCTCAGAAGAAGAGAGGAAGCGATTCTGTATTGAAGAGGAAGAGATATTGACGCTCGCACGGTGGACCACCATCATAGAAGACCACTACTCGGATAAGGCCGGATACTTCAAACCCATGGACATCGAATGGGGCAAGGACGGAAAAACCGGCGAACTCTTCATCCTGCAGGCACGACCCGAAACCGTTCAGTCCCAGAAAGATATCAATGTCCTGGAGAGTTACAAACTGACTGAAACGGGAACGGTTCTCGTCACGGGAACCGCAGTCGGAGGAAAGATCGGTGCCGGCCCCGCCCATGTTATAGAGAGTGCCAGCGACATCAAAGACTTCAAGAAGGGAGAGGTCCTTATCACCGATATGACCGACCCCGACTGGGAACCCATCATGAAGATCGCCAACGCAATCATAACGAACAAAGGTGGAAGGACCTGCCATGCCGCCATTATCAGCAGAGAGCTGGGTGTCCCCTGTATCGTGGGCACGGGGGACGGGACCGAAAAGCTGAAGGGCGTCAGCGAGGTTACGGCATCGTGTGCCGAAGGAGAGGTAGGAAATGTCTATGAAGGCATCTTGAAGTACGATGTCACGAAGATAAACCTGGAAAAGCTGGAACGTCCCAAGACCAATATCATGATGAATGTCGGTAATCCCGATATGGCTTTTGACGTGGCATCCATCCCCAATGATGGGGTCGGACTGGCGCGGCTGGAATTTATCATAAGCAATTTTATACAGATACACCCAATGGCCCTTGTACGGTTCGACACGTTGGATGATAAAAAGACCAAGCAGGCCATAGAGGCCCTCACCCTGGGGTACGAAAACAAGACCGATTTCTTCGTGGACAAGCTGGCACAGGGAGTGGCGAAGATAGGCGCCGCCTTCTATCCCAATGACGTCATCGTCAGGATGAGCGATTTCAAGAGCAATGAATACGCAAATTTGATCGGAGGTCCGCTCTTTGAAGTCGAAGAGGAAAACCCCATGATCGGGTTCCGGGGCGCATCGCGGTATTATGACGATCGCTACAGGGAGGGGTTTAACCTCGAATGCGAGGCGATGCTCAAAGTGCGCAACGAGATGGGGCTCTCCAACGTGAAGCTGATGATCCCCTTCTGCAGGACCGTAAATGAGGCGAAAAAGGTAGTTGATGTCATGGCACAGAATGGCCTCATTCAGGGGGAAAACGGTCTTGAGCTGTATATGATGGTGGAGATCCCCAGCAACGTTATCCTGATAGAGGAGTTCGGCAAGATCTTCGACGGATTTTCCATCGGTTCAAACGACCTGACCCAGCTCACACTGGGGCTCGACAGGGATTCCTCTCTGATATCCCATATCTTTGATGAGAGAGATAAGGCAGTTACGGACCTGATTCGGGATGCAATCACCAAGGCAAACAAGATGGGCAAGAAGATCGGCATCTGCGGGCAGGCCCCGAGTGATTATCCCGAGTTTGCAGAATTCCTGGTGGAATGCGGCATCAACAGCATTTCTCTCATTTCGGATACCGTTATCGAGACAACACTGAACGTACTGAAGACAGAAAAGGCACTGGGGAAGTAGCTGCACCTCTGAACCGTACTATCTACCAGAATACCAAAAAAACAAAAAGGATATGCGGCCACAAGGCCACATATCCTTTTTAAATGTGCGTCAGAGCAAATCTGTAAGCCGAGTTCTGTTCCTCTTTCAGGTTCCCCTGAAAGGGTGATGATCATTCATCTGGGACAACAGTTGCCTGTTGCCTCAAGCAACCTACCCGGAAACTTCGGACGGGCAGTCCTCAAACGTTTCTCTATTTGGTCTTGCTCCGGATGGGGTTTACCAAGCTTTCCCGGTCACCCGGAAAACTGGTGAGCTCTTACCTCACCTTTTCACCCTT
>JAFGQD010000196.1 GCA_016935875.1 Deltaproteobacteria bacterium | reverse complement strand
GGTTCGGCTGAACTGTATCTGCCGCATCTTGCCTGTTCCGACACATGGTGGACCGGTATCGGCCTTTTGAACCCCAATGATGCGGGAACCGATATCGCTTTTTCCCTGTTCGACCAGCAAAGAAATCTTCTGAGCAGTAAAGACAGGTATCTCGAAGCCAACCAGCGGATGGCGAGTACCGTGAGAAATCTGTTTGGGGATGATCTCACACCAGCTGCAAAGTATCTCAAGATCGAGTCTTCAGACGGTTATCCTGTCAGCGGTATCTATCTGTTCGGCTCTTGTAATGGATTTCTGCTCATGGGAGATGCCATAGATTTCCAATAAAATCAGCAGGATATTCGAAAGGAAATTGATGATGAAAAAAGCGATCCTGGTGATTGCGGCGCTACTTCTCACTGCGTTATTCGCCTTCCCTAGTCATGCCGAAAAGAACCGTACGATCACCGTCCTTTTTACCGGTGATCTGCTGGGCCAGATTACACCAAAACGCGCGTGAGGTGGAAGAACTTCCGGTGGTCTTGCCGGAATAACAACCGTGGCGAACTCGATACGAAGCGAAGACGAAAGCGTCTTATTGGTGGATTGCGGTGCATTATTCGGGCCAGACAGGCTGAGTATCCCTATGAGGAGAACCATCGCCGGTCTTGGCATGCAGGCAATGGAGAAGATGAGGTATGCCGCCATGAATCTGGGGAGAGAAGACTTTACCTTTGGACCAGATTTTGTAAAAAAGATCTCGGCCAATGTCACTTTCCCCATAGTTACATCAAACATTCTCTACAGGAAAGACCTGTCCACGTTTGGCCGGACATATGCTGTCATAAAAATACAAGATGTCAACGTGGGGATCCTTGGCATTATCCCCGAAAATGCGTTTGAAGGGGTAGAATTATCTGATGCCCGGGAGATGCTTGAGATTACCCCTCCTAAAGAGGCCCTTTCGAAGTTGATTCCAGCGGTAAAAAAGGAGGCCGACATTATTGTTCTGCTTTCCCAGTGCGGTCTCGAAACCACTCGCTCGATCGTTGATACAGTGGACGGGATTAGCCTGGCCATCGTTGGCGAGGGGAACCCCAAAAAGAGTTCTGAAAATGAGGCACCGGCGGCGTGCGGGAGCGTTTTGAAGGGCGGGGAAACGGGCCATGACCGTGGCGAAAAGACACTGCTGCTTCAGGCCGCCCCACAGGGCCACAGCCTGGGATTCGCCCGGTTGACCCTGAATGAGTCCGGCCGGATCATGGAGCGACAGGTCAAAATGATACCTGTTGACAAATCAACAGCAAAAAATGAAGAGATATTTGCTATAACCGGGGACAATATATACAAAAGAATAAGCGAGATCAGTGAAGAGGCAACAAAGGCGTATGAAGTTCAATCAACTCAGAACCGCCTGAAAATAAAGCAGGAAATAGAGAAGGAAAGAGAAGAAAACCGTAATCTGTCTCCTGAGGAATATATTAAATTGCAACTTGAGAAACGATTCAAGGTCGGAGGTGCAAAATGAAGGCACAAATTTCAAGGGGGATTGTATGCCTGTATGTGTTGCTGATGGTTATTTCATGCGCGCATTTTCCTGCCGGTCTTAAGAGTGAAGATACGCTGAGAAAAAAGGTCCAGTTGGAATGGGATGCTAAAGTCGGAAATAACTGGGGTGCTGTTTACGACTTATCTGTGAAGGCTTTTAAGGATGCAATTCCCCGGGACAATTTTATCAGACGGTGCAATCTTCTGGTGATAGAGTTTTCCATTAAGGAAATCAAGATCCTGGAACCCGGTAAAAAAGCCCTTGCGACAATCAAATATAAAACTAATCAGATGGGATTTGTCTTTGATATGACCGCCAAAGAGGAATGGATTTGGGAAGACGGGAAGTGGTGCCTGAACCTCAGTCCTTCCATGATGAGTCTTCCCTTTATGAACAAAAACTAACCGTTTCGTGACAGGTCTGCTTGTCCGGAAAGGGCAGCCATGGCGAAAGGATGGGTTGACACGGGTGATGGAAAAGGATGCCGGCCGGTATCCGGCTCAGGGGCCGGCTCGGGGTTATGCCAACCTTTTCCTGTGAACCCTCCATTCTTCGGTGTGCCTCAGAAAATTCCTCTTTATGAAACATCAATTATTATCACATGCTATTGCACCCGATTTATGCACTCAGGACATCAGCGGCGTTACCCCTACCACCACCCTATGCTTCTCACCTATTTATCGAACGAGGAGGTTTTCGGTTTTCAACGCAACGCCTCTTCTGATACTATGATGCCGGATGGGCTACCCGGGATGTGAGAGGAGCAGAGAAAGCAGGGCTGAAATTACAATATTCCCCCGCGGCTATAGGCGGGAAGGGCGAAGTGAAATCAATTCGGAGGTCTTATGAGAATAATAGATCGTGCATTTTTCCAAACGGTTCGTATTAGTTGTATAATCCTGCTGCTGCTATCCCTGGCGGTCTCTTCAGGGGGGGTAGAGGAAGACGAAAGGGGAAATCAACAAGCGATCAGCCAGAGCAGGCGTGCCATTGATTCTATCAAGGCCCAACAGGTTCCTACCGGTTTATTGTATGATAAAGTCACTCCCCTTTCAGGAATCCATAGCTTTGACGGAAGTGCGGGGTCAAAACCGCTGGATCTGAAACGCTGGAAACAGATTCTTTTTGAATTGCGTCAGAGTTCGATAGAACGGCCTTTCCTGCCGGCCCTTAAATCCATCAATGCACTCGCAAAACAAAAATACCGTTCCAAAGGTATCTTCCCTATCGCCGTCATTGATCTGAAATACAATACCATAAAGAAAGGAATTCCGGAGAGTTCGTTATACGGAATCACAGATGAGGATGACGGTACAACAAGGCAATTTTCGGTATCCGACTTTGATGAAAATCAGGTTTTTGCTGCCTCTCTTCTGGATTCTGTAACCCACAGGGGAGCGGAAGTAACCTTTGTCCTTGATCCGTCTTGTTACTTTTCTAACCGCGATCAATCCGTCGGCTTGATCGAGATCGATTTTGATGATGGACAGGGCCCACAAAAAGTGGCCTTTGACGAAGAGATCTCTGTCCGTTATGCAACGACCGGAGAG
>JAFGQD010000038.1 GCA_016935875.1 Deltaproteobacteria bacterium | reverse complement strand
TATGAGAGGGATCAAGATATAGGACAGGAGATGATGTCTGAGGAAGAACGACAGAAATTCATTGGGATATGGGAGGCATGGGACCCGTTTCTTGTACATATGATAACCTCACTCTCAAAAGAACCGTTATCGGATGATGATCGTCAGATTCTACTGGATACGCTCCTGGAAACCCGCTACTCTTTCATTACAGAACCATTGGATGGAACGATGAAACGGGATTTCGTCAGGGATCAATTCATAACCGCATGGGCACAACTGTCGCCCGTTTTCAGACGTCACCTGGGTGATGTGCCATGTAAAGATACATTAGGTTACCTTGCCTTTTTCACCGCTTCCGATGCGTTATCCGCATTGGATGAAATCGGCCCCACGTTAGGAATTGAAATCAGTCGCAACGGACTAATCCGCCTGGCCCGCCTGCTGGGCGAGCGAGAGTCGGCTGTTCTCTCATACAGTCCTTACGCCGACCCGGAACTGAGAGAGGTTCTGGGTCTTGGGATGCCCCCGGATGCTTCGGGACCTACGTTTGATGTGGATGAATTGGAAATTGATACTGAAGAAACCAGCTCCGGTGAAAAGGACAATCATCATCTGCTGCTGCATGCTATTATGCCGATTTTTTGTACACCAGTCTGGGCGGCGGAAAAAAATAATCCAGCAATCCAACTTGATACTATTAAACCGTGGATTGTTTCAAAGGAAGACCTTACCCCATATCTTGAAAGGATAAAAACCCTGTTACAGAATGTTTCTTCCGATGTTCTAAAAAAGGACACAATTGCAGAGAAGTACCACGATCTTTATCGGCGTATCGTTCTTTCAGCCACATGGCAGGAAAGCTGTTTCCGGCAGTTCAAGGTAAAAAAAGGTAAGGTGACGTATCTGAGGTCCTATAACAGCACATCTGTCGGTTTGATGCAGATAAACGAGCGCGTGTGGCGAGGGATGTACGATACTAATCATCTGCGATGGGACATCAGCTATAACGCCAAGGCCGGTTGCGGGATTATTGACCTCTATTTTCGCAGATATGCTTTAAGAAAAATGAAAGAAATGAAGCTCGAGAAATCGTTAGACGATGATACGATCGCCAGACTCATGTACGCAATGTATAACGGTGGGCCAGGACAGTTTCACAAGTTTCTAAACCGTGATAAGAAAGGGGAATACTATCTCAGTGACGAGCTTTTTTTCGAGAAGTACTCCTGGGTAAAAAATCATCAATGGGAGAATATCAGCAAGTGCCTGGTTGGCAGCGAGTGAAACACTTCGTTCACCCAAACAACATCGACTCATGGAATGATATCAAATTGACCTTGAGGTAATCAGGAGACTTCCATACGTAACGTCAAGGGGAAAAAGAGTTTTCCCACTGAATTTTGATATACCACATGAGGTTTTATCATGGAATCACCAAAACGGTTATATAGCATTTTCGCGGGCTACACTGTCAATATTATAAATAAATGTATACAAGATTATGTGATTCTTAACCCATCTTTGCATTGATTTATATTGACATGTGGTGTAAATCTCACCTGATAATAAATTAAATAAATTTTGATCCTTTGATAGTTACATGACAAGTTTTGATCTTATCTCTAAAGGTCCCGAGGATACACTGGACATCGGGCGAATTATAGGGGAATGCTTAACAGGTGGAGACGTTGTTGCTCTTACAGGCGAACTGGGTGCGGGTAAGACATGTCTCACACAGGGAATCGCGATGGGACTTGATATCCCCGAAGGATACTACGTTACCAGTCCCACTTTCACGCTCATCAATGAATATCCCGGAAGGATTTCCCTTTATCACATGGATGTATACCGTCTGTCCAGTTCTCTTGATCTGGAGGATATGGGTTATCAAGAGTATTTTTATGGGGATGGTGTGGTGGTCATTGAATGGGCCGAAAAGGTTGACGATATAATTCCCGCGGAGGCATTGTTTATCAATCTGGAACATTGTAATGGCAATAAGAGAAAAATAAGAATTTCCCGCGAATCGGGCATGTCATCGATTATCAGGATGTTGAAAAAGGAGGATTTTAATACGTGGCTGTAATTGTGCAAAAATATGGCGGCACCTCTGTAGCTGATATTGAAAAGATTCAGAACATAGCAAAGAGGGTGATCAAAACGAGGGAAGCTGGGAATGATGTGGTAGTCGTCCTGTCGGCTATGGCTGGCGAAACAGACCGTCTTATTCAGATGGCCAACAGCGCTTCCGAGGGAACACCGGAGGGGAGGGAATACGATGTGCTTGTCTCTTCAGGCGAGCAGATATCCGTTTCACTTCTTTCGATTGTCCTGAATAAGATGGGTCATAAGGCGATATCTCTTCTGGGTCATCAGGTGAAAATACATACAAATGACGCACACAGCAATGCGAAAATACGCAAGGTCGATATCGAATTGATATCGGATGAACTGAAGAAAGGGAAAATAGTAGTTGTGGCCGGTTTCCAAGGTGTTGACAAAGAGGGGAACATAACCACGCTGGGGAGAGGCGGTTCGGACACGAGCGCCGTTGCCATCGCGGCTTCTCTCAAGGCAGATTTCTGCGAGATATTCACAGATGTGGATGGTGTCTATACAACGGACCCGAATCTCTATAGTAAAGCAAGAAAGATCAAGAAGATATCGTATGATGAGATGTTGAGTCTTGCGGGCGCTGGAGCAAAAGTTCTCCAACACCGCTCGGTTGAATTAGCCAAGACATACGGTGTTCCTGTATATGTGAGATCCTCTTTCAGCGAGGACAGCGGAACATTGGTTACTAAGGAGGATAAGGATATGGAAAGAGAAGTTGTTTCCGGCGTCACATATGACAGGGATCAGGCGAAGGTCACGATTGGGCATGTTCCGGATAAGCCAGGCATTGCAGCCAGGCTGTTTACGCCTCTGTCTGATAATGACATTAACGTTGATATGATTATCCAGAATGCGAGCAGTGAGGGTTATACCGACCTGACCTTTACCGTTTCAAAGAAAAACATCGAGAAAGCCCGAAGACTTCTCGATACGGTTGCCGGGGAAATGGGTGCATCCATGATAGATTACGATGAGAATATCTCAAAGATATCAATAGTCGGAGTCGGTATGCAAACCCAATCCGGTGTCGCGTCGAAGATGTTTGCAGCCCTTGCGAACGAGGGGATAAATATCATGATGATCAGTACTTCAGAGATCAAAATATCGTGTGTTATTGAAGCCAAGTATACGGAACTTGCTGTCAGGGTTCTGCACGATGCCTTTGGCCTTGAGTTGGAAAACTGAAACATTTGGTGAACATCTTGTAAAAAAAGATGAAAAAGAAAATCCTTGTAATGAGGCAGATATACGGGGCTGTCGGCATTGTTGCCGCGGTGGTGTTCGGCTATGCTGTCAGGGATATTCTCCAATATGTGCGTTTCTTTGGAACGCCTGTTATCTGTAGTGAATATGAAACCTCCGGCATTATAGTGGGGCTTACCGGAGATGAAAATCATGGCGGGTTCTATTTCCTCCCGCAAAAGGCAACGGTTTACGATCTTTTCAGAAAAGAAGGACTCAGGGATTTTACAGAATTCAGGGAATCTGATCTCGCCACGGCCCTTCACTCCGGGGACAGGGTTGTCTGTGACAGGATTCGATATCGGGTAACCATTGGGGATATGGCCATTCCTGCCAGACTCGCCCTCGGAATGCCTATCGATCTCAACGTGGCAACGCTGGAAGATCTTCTCCTTATTCCCGGAATAGGGCGAAAAACGGCATCGGAAATAATAAAAGTGAGAGAAGGGGAGGGGGGATTTTCAAGAGTTGACTCACTGAAACGGATAGATTGTATGGGAGAGAAAAGATATGACAGGGTAAAAGATTATCTGTATATTAAGTCTTCTTATCCTTGACAGAGAATAACTATAGTGATACTTCAGCAAAAAAATAAAGTCGGGGCGTAGCGCAGTCTGGTAGCGTATCTGAATGGGGTTCAGAGGGTCGGAGGTTCAAATCCTCTCGCCCCGACCATTATATCTAAGAAACCGCCGTTGCTGGCGGTTTTTGTTTAGGAACTACCATCCAGACGTCACGCGCTTCGCTGTTGACAATCAGTTATGCAATTACTATTATATCAATGCATTTGTGGATTGCGAGAGTGGCGGAACTGGAAGACGCACTGGACTTAGGATCCAGCCCGTGAAAGCGGATAGGGGTTCAACTCCCCTCTCTCGCACCATATGTTGTGTGATAACAGATGAGGGTAGGAAGTGTGATGACTACCTGATTTTCAGGTTGTGTTTATCGTATGACACATACGTATATACTCGCCAAAAACCTCAAATTTGCCAAAGGAGCTAACGAGTGGAAAATATGGTTGCTGAAGTAAAGATAGAAGATATCAGTTCTGTGAAAAAGAAATTGTCTTTTGAAGTCCTTTGGTCCGATGTGAAGAGCGAACTTGATTCAGTGTACAAAACTGTAGGCAGGAATGCCAAGATCAGGGGATTCAGGCCGGGCAAGGTTCCGAGAAATGTTCTTGAATTGCACTACGGGAAGCATGCGGAAGAAGAAGCGATCTCTAACCTGATTACAAAACACTATACCGATGCCGTTGAAAAAAACACTATTCTGGCGGTGTCACAGCCGGTTATAGATCAGAAGGGCATAACGAAGAATGAGAATTTTATCTTTGACGCCACCGTTGAAATCCAGCCTGTAATTGATCCCAAGGACTATGTCGCCCTTGATCTGGAGAAAGAAGAACTTGATATTACCGAGGCTGATATTGAAGCGAGGCTCAATCAGATTAGGCAGATGTATGCCACCCTTGAAGATGTCGAAACTGACAGAGAACTGGTAAATGGTGATCTTGCCGTGATTGACTTTGAGGGGAAACTTGATGGAGAAGTGCGCAAGGAACTGGTATCTGAAGATCACTCACTCGAGATAGGCTCAGGGAGTTTTGTTCCAGGATTTGAGGAACAACTGGTGGGAATGAAAAAGGGAGAATCAAGAGATATCACCGTAACATTTCCGGAGGATTATGG
>JAFGQD010000195.1 GCA_016935875.1 Deltaproteobacteria bacterium | reverse complement strand
GGAAACGCCGTTAACATGATGATGACCTACAATCTCACCGGCGTGGATTTCATCGTGGCAAACACAGATTCCCAGGCGATGGTGGCGTCAAAAGCTTCGATAAAGGTGCAGCTGGGAGCTGAGGTTACGAAGGGTCTTGGTGCCGGGTCGGACCCTGAAGTGGGTAAGAGGGCGGCTATTGAATCCAAGGACAGACTGAGAGAGCTCCTGGATGGAGCTGATATGGTTTTCGTGACGGCGGGTCTTGGAGGTGGGACCGGTACCGGTGGCGCGCCGATTGTAGCGGAAGTCGCCAGAGAACTGGGCGCACTTACCGTTGCTGTAGTCACAAAACCGTTTCAGTTCGAGGGGAAAAAACGGGGGCAGCAGGCGGAAGACGGTCTTGAAGAATTGAAAAAGGTGGTTGATACGCTTATTGTAGTTCCGAATCAAAGGCTTCTGAGCATCAGTGGAAGAAGCATGTCTTTGCCGGATGCCTTCAAAAAGGCTGATGATATTCTCTACAACGGCGTTAAGGGGATTTCCGACCTTATTATGGTTCCCGGTCTGATCAATCTTGATTTCGCTGATGTCAAGAATATCATGTCCGAGATGGGACTGGCTCTTATGGGGACCGGTGTGGCCGGCGGTGATAACAGGGCTGTTGAAGCCGCGCAGAAGGCGATCTCCTCTCCTCTGCTGGAAGATAACTCGATACAGGGAGCCCGGGGTATACTTCTCAACATAACAGGCGGGCCCGATATGACACTCTTTGAGGTAAATGAGGCGTCATCTCTGATTCAGACCGAGGCCCACGAAGATGCAAATATTATATTCGGAACGGTTGTCGATGAGAATATGGGGGATGAGATACGGATTACCGTCATTGCAACGGGGTTCGATTCAAGGGGCAGGAGTGGGGAAAGGATCCCTGAAATTCCCAAGATGCCGAGTTTACACGACAGAAAAAGAGAAGATCTTTCAGTCCCGACCTTTAAAAGAAACCGGGACGAGAAGACCGGAGAGAAACCTGTTGTTGTCAGAATGGGAATGATCAGCGACGATGACAATCCGGATTTTGAAACACCTGCCTTCCTCAGGAGACAGGCGGATTAGGCGAGAAGAAACTGTATGGAAATACGTAGCAGTTCGTAGATGCTCAATATCATGAGAAGTCAATGGTGAAGCGCTGCCGTGATTTTGTAAATCCGGCAGAAAACCATGGGGTCGGCGGAGGTATGCTATCATATAGCCGGGAAGGTTCCCGATTGCATCTTTACCCCTGTCGTTTCCTGAAAAGACGAATAAAATACCCCCATGCCTTCTTCAACAGAAGGCGGGAAAAGCGGATACCCTCCGGACCTGCCAGCAACACCCCCAGTCCCAGCATTCCCCAGCTCAGGGCGTAGATCGCAACTCCGAGATAGGTAAAGAAGAGGTTCTGTTTGTTTATAGCGATGGCGTTACAGGCCACCATAGCTGCCCAGCCGATGGGCTGATTAGTTGTCAGCAGTATTATCCCTATCCAGAACTTGAGGGGAAACTTCATGGCACTTCCATCCTGCGGAGGCGCATGGTCCCGTTGCGTCTCATCGATGCATTCGCGAAGCGTTGGTTGTTTAAGGGATTTTGTCATTTCGTTACAATGTTGCGGGAAGTTTCAGCAGCAGAAAGCAAAACGCAGGATGACGGATTAAAGATCGATAAACGCGTAAGCCGCTAAACCGGGGTTTCTTCCTTCTTTCACCTTTTTCTCTATACGTCGAAAAATTCTCCCTCTTTCGGTGCAATGCATATAGTGGAGGAACCCCTTTTCTCTAATAGGGCCTGTGCCACCTTCAATTTGTCGTCTATGTCATCATCCGTCTGGTCAAGGTCATGGTGATACAGGTACAGTATTTTTACCCTGGCCCGGTCGGCCAGTTCTACCACTTGCTTTACGGATGAATGCCCCCATCCGATTTTCTCTTCATATTCCTCATCCGTGTATGTACAGTCGGTTATCAATACATCGGTATCTGCGACAAAGTCTGCCAGCTTGTTTATATAGGTTTTGCTGTAAAGTCTGTTGGATTCCGGGTACATTTCATTGTCCGTGACATAACAGATGGACCTGCCCCCGTAGTTCAGGCGGTAACCAAGACATTGCCCCGGGTGATTAAGGAACATGGTTCGTATCGTTATTGCGTCTATGGCAAACTGCTCTTCCCCCAGATCACGGAAGGAGATCCTCGCACCGAATTCCTTAATATTGATGGGAAAATATACGCCGTCCATCTGCCCTGCTATCAATTTGCGCATGGATATGCCGCTGTTGGCCGGGCCCCATATATTAAAGGTGTTCCCTCGCGGGTACAGCGGCGCGAAAAAAGGAAGGCCGTTTATGTGATCCCAGTGAGGATGCGATATCAATATCGTGGCTTTTGTGATCACACGTCCTTCAGACAGGAGGTGGTTCGACAGTTCTTTTATGCCGCTCCCGCCATCTAATATAACCAGTGTGTCCCCGGGGAATTGAAGACTGACGCAGGGTGTGTTTCCCCCATACCGTAACGTTTTTTGGCCCGGCACCGTCAGGGTTCCATGTACCCCCCAGAAGGTCACTTTGATGCTTCCTTCAATGATTTGTTTGTGTGGTTTATTCATCTTGTTTTCCAGAGGACAAATTTTACCAAATCATTCATTGTCGGGTTGTGAAATAAATGTATGTCTACTTCTCGCATTATTTTTTGTTTGTGTCAAAATGTTTTGTTTGCAAATTTTAAGATGACGACCAGGTAAGCTACGGCTAGCTTTCCCGCCATCCGCTTGACCGTTGGGTTCTGTTCAATTTTTGCTAATAAGTACGATCAGGTTTTTTCGGGTTTGAGTTGTATCCCGATATTCCAACATGTAGCGATTTCACCGCCCAGCGACCAGTATTTTCTACTGTTCATATCAAACAGTATCGGTTTTAATTGAGCAATATCGACAGCGCCGCCAGTGAGAACCGATTCGTCTGCATACGTCTGAACAACTTCTCCGATAAAGATATCATGCGTCGGGAAATCAACAATC
>JAFGQD010000194.1 GCA_016935875.1 Deltaproteobacteria bacterium | reverse complement strand
TATTCCGAGGGGCGCTGGTCGGTGTAACCGATTTCCGAGCGGGCGATCTCAAAGATGAATGCCCCCACGTTGTCTTTCAGGGCCGAGCGAAATACCGCCTGAGAGCTGTAATAGGTGATTCCACGAAGATTGATTGCGGGTACCGTGAATCCCGAAACCGTTTTGCTCCCCATGGCGTCATACAGGGACTGGATTGAAAAAGCCATACAGCCCAGCCTTGCGCCGGCCCGTCGAATCAACCATCGCGCGGATGCTCTGACTTCACTGTCAGGGCTGAATATGGCGGAATAAACCAGGTCATCGATAAGGACATCCCGCAGGCGACCCTCATCCGATATGACGATGTCCCCCTTGTCAATCGTCAGTACATCGATACTGTTTTGTTTCAACTGGTCAACGGTCCGGTAAATCATGGCGGGCTCCTCTGAGAATGTGCTGAGTGGTTATATCGTTGTTGTCTTGCCGTCTAAGAATGTCTTTGCCTTTTCCACCTCGTATGTGCTTCCGATGTATATCGGGCACCTTTGATCGAGCGTTTCCGGTTGTATTGAAAGGATGCGTCGTCTTCCGTCTGTGGCCATCCCTCCGGCCTGCTCCGTAAGAAATGCCATGGGCTGGAGTTCGAAGATAAGACGCAGTTTGCCGTTCGGGTTATTTTTCAGTGCCGGGTATGTAAAGACGCCTCCCTTCTTTATCAGGATCTGGTTGAGGTCCGGAACAAATCCGCCGCTGTACCGCAGTTTGTACCCTTCATTTTCCAGGTCTCTTACGTAGTCGAGGTGTTCCCGTGTCCAGTCTCTTCTCAGCCCACCGATGCTGTATATATATCCCCTTTCCTCGAGGGTTATATCCTCTTCGGAAAGCACATATTCCCCCTCTCTGTTCAGGACAAATTCATGAGTTCCGTTTCCTGCCGAATAGATCATGGTTATCAAAGGTCCGTACGTTATGTACATCGCGGCTACGAGACTTTTATCGCCCCCCGTCATAATGGATTCACTGTGGATGCCGATAATGGTCCCAATGGCGAGATTGGTTTCCACCAGAGAGGAACCGTCCAGGGGATCGGCAGTTACGATGTACTTTTCGTTCCCAGTGCCCACCTGAATTATGGACTCTCTCTCTTCGGAAGCGTAGTGACTGACGAAACCTGAAAATTCGAGCTGGCGTTTGATAATTTCGTCGGAACTCCTGTCCAGAGCGAGCTGCTCTTCTCCGTAGATATTTTCAAAACCAGCCAGTTTCCGGTTAGATTCCTGGATCTTGGAGGAGATATATTTCCCCGTTACGGCTATCTGCCAGATAAGCCTCCGCAGATCTACCTCAATGTTCTCCATCCACATATGCCGCCTCAGATCAATGAACTGCCTGGTGGCATCCGATATGTTTTCCATGATAATCCTTTCCGAGAGATTACTTGGGAATTTCTAACAGGGAGATTGATTTTATACAAGTAAATTTTTGTCTTTTCGAGATGCTGATTACATGATGCTCAAGCTGTAATCCGGGAGCTGTATACATTGTCATCTCTTTTTTTCGGAAATAGATGGATACTATCCTTCATTAATCTTGGGAGGAAACAGGAAAGGACACTATGCCATCAGCACCAACGATCAGTCGGTCCTCCTGTGAGATGTATGACAGACCGATACTCTCCCGCACATATCCCGATTTTGTCAGCCTTCGATAATGCCGTTGATGTTTCAAGACCCTTTTGGTACAGTACACATTGTGGGTAACCAACCAAGAATATTTGATATACAGGGCATAGCGATCAACAGTATCAAAGAAAGTATACCAATCGGGGAATCGAGTGAGGAATTGAATTAAACATGGTATCAATGGATTCCGACAACTTGATCCGGCAATTGAGAACCCTGGAGATTCCGGGTCTGGCAATCCCCCAAAAGGAGTTTTCCGGAATACTGGACGCTCTCTGTAAAGACATAGCTGTTTTTTTGTACAAGCAAAAAAGGCCTGTGATCTGGGCGGTCTTCACCGGGGGGACAGGAACGGGGAAATCGTCACTTTTCAACGCGTTATGCAGTTCTTCCATCAGCAAAGTCGGCATGGAACGACCGACGACAGGGGTTCCGGTCGCATACGTTCACAAAAATAATCCTCTGGACGAATTCCCCTTTCCTGACTTCCGGATTACATATATGCGGGATAGGGAAGATACAGAGGCTGATGAGACCGGCACCGGTAAACGGCTGATCGTCGTCGAACACGACCGGGATGAGTTAGAACATCTCATATTGGTGGACAACCCCGATCTTGACAGTCTGGAACTTGAAAATCGTCAGACAGCTGAAGATCTGTACCGTCTATCCGATGTGATCATTTTCGTGACCAGCCAGGAAAAGTACGCCGATGAAATCCCATCCCAGACCCTCAGCCGTCTAGGCAAGGAAGGCAAACCGTCCTTCTTCCTCTTCAATAAGGCCGATCCCGCAAATACACGGGAAGAAATAGTCAATTTCTTTCAGGAACGGGGAATAGCGATTCACCATGACCGGGTGTGGTTTATACCCTACATCCCTTCCCCCACTCTGGACATGCTTGCCGGACAGGACGAATTCTCCCGCTTCTCGGCGAGTCTTTACGAAACCTTACGGAAAGACACCTCCTCTGCTTTTCTCGTAGAGCAAAGAAAACAAAGGCTCGTGAGGCTCAACAGTTCCATTGATTTTTTTTTCGCACTGGCGGAGAATGAAAATAAGGCCGGGCACGAATGGTTACAGCAGCTCTCCATACTTTTTGAAGAGAAAAGCAGGGACCTGTTTAATCAATTTGAAATCCATTTCAAAAAAGACAGTCAAGATCATATCCAGCGAGAAATCAGAAATATCTATAACCGGTATGATATTCTTTCGAAGCCGCGGCACTATCTAAAACAATTAATTCTTGCCCCCCTGCGCCTGCTCGGGCTTCGTGAAAAAGATTCGGACCGTACATACAGGAAAGACCTGTTGAAAATACGGAAACAGACCGATGTCACGCCCGTTCTTTCGACAATGAGCGCCTTAAACCGCCTTGTCCTTGAAACCTTTTCGCCTGAAAACCACGATTCTTTATTCTTCAGCGGGCTGCGCGGGGATGAAATAGCCTATTCCGATAAGGAAGTGCAGGACAGAATCGGGCAGTTGCAGGAAAAGATGATAGAGTGGCTTGAAGGGAAGTTCAGTGAACTTGCGCGGGGGATCCCGAAGCATAAGGAGGTGGGCATCTATTCGACTGCCATTATGTGGGGAGGACTGATCCTGTCGTTTGAGCTCGTCCTTGGAGGCGGAATAACCTTTATCGAAATGGCGTTGGATTCATTTCTGGCACCCCTGGTTACGAAAGGCTCTGTCAATCTCTTCGCGTTTCACGAAATTCAGAACATCGCCCGAGAACTTGACAAGCGTTACAAGGAGGGAATTCTGGTTATACTTGAAGAACAGAAACAACGGTATGTGTCCTGTCTGGAGCCGCTTATGATACCGGATGAAACGATCAAAGGACTGCAAGACCTGAAGGCTCAGTTGGGGGGCTAGAAGATGAACGATTCCACTATACGGCTGCGCAACAGCATCCTGAAAGCCCAGGACATCGCCCGGACGGCGGAGTTCATCAGCCTTTCAAAGGACGAGCGGCAACACATCGTACAGGAGGCTCAGGCGCTCCTCGACAAGCTTGATGCCGTGGAACAAAGGTACCTCGTAGTTGGATTGCTGGGGGGGACCGGTGTGGGAAAGTCAACACTCATGAACGCCCTTGCCGGGGCTCCCATCGCGTCCGCGAGCCACCGCAGACCGCACACCGACGCTATTTTACTCTATCGCCACAGCGACGCCCCGCTGCCGTTTGTGCCTGATTCAGCAATAGCCTGGCAGGAATTTACGCACACCAGCGAGGCCGCTCAGCAGATTATACTGTGCGATCTTCCCGATTATGACAGCCTCTTGTCGGAACACCGGCAGCAGGTGCTCGGCTTTATGGAGCATATGGATATTCTTGTATGGCTGACCTCTCCGGCAAAGTACGGCGACGGCAGTTTCTATGAATTTCTGCAACTGGTACCAAAGTCGAAGCATAATTTCTATTTCGCCCTTAATAAATCGGACCTCTTTTTTGACGGTACAAGCTCCGAAGAGGGATTCGAAGAGATGCGACGGGTCCACGCGGATTTTCAGGGACATCTCCGAAAGGTCGATATCACCGATCCGGTCATTTATGCCATCTCCGCTGATGAGGCCTTCGACAAGCCGACGCTCTCTTCCTGGAATCAGTTTTCCAGCCTGCGCCAGGAAATCTTTCGTCAGAGAGTGTTGAAAGAAATAAAGAACATCAAGGCGGCAAACCTGGATAAGGAATACGCTCAATACCTTTCACTATTTGAAACCGAACTGGTTCAGCTTGAAACCATGCACGGCATTCTTGACCATACGATAACGACGATTGGAACAACTCCCGGTGAAGAAGAAGGGTTTATTAAGGAAAATATCTATTCGATTATGGATGAGAGCATCCGTTCCGAGATACGGTCTAAGATAGACAATATCTCCATATTGACAGGGCCGGGCTACGGTGTGGCCGCCCTCATACAGCAATGGAAATATCGGCCAAAGAGCCGGAACGAGGCGGGACAGAGTACATTCGGTTTTGTTACTCAGAGAATTTCTCAGGTCTTTCAGAGACGACTTGACCATCTCAAAAATAAGATCATGAGCGACATCATGAGAAGGGGTGCTCATAGCACCATGGCCGGGCAGGTTGAGGATGTCTTAAAACCGGAGCACCATATGAAAATCTTCGAAGAAAAACTTGAGCAGCAGGTAAACAGCCGACTTATCTCATTTCAGAGCGCCCGGCATGTACTGTTTCGCACCGGTCAATATATTGTGTATCTTTTCCTTCTCTTTGGCTTGATTGTCGCCCTTGCGGGAAAGACCGCGTGGCAGGGTCTTTTCGAAAATCCCACATTGGCGCACACGCTGAATTTTATCCTAACCGCCTTCTACAATCTTTTCAGTCCGGCTGGCCTGGCGGCATTGGGGAGTTACGCGCTCATAAACCTGTTGCTCGGGTTCTGGTTTTACCGCCGATACCGCAGCCTTATCGAAAGGAAGACGGATAAGATAATCAACTCATTCGTGGAGAACGTGGGGGAATTATGGCAGGAGGTGGTTGATCATATCAACGCGGCACTGAAAGAATACGATCGCACGCTGGGGATGACGGCACGTTCCCTGAGAAAACTTAAACAAATCGACACATAGGAAATATCTGTAGTTCCTTGTCTTTTTTCAGAAAACAAAATAAATCATATTCTTGGTTTGTTAGTAAGATCACTCTCTTTTCTGATATCCCGTTTTCCATGCAACAAATCAAAAGAAAAGGGGTCAGCTGTTTCCAGCTAACCCCTTTTTGTTTTCATGGTGCCGAAGCCCGGACTTGAACCGGGACGGCCGTGAGCCACTACCCCCTCAAGATAGCGTGTCTACCATATTCCACCACTTCGGCATTTGTCGTTGTCGGAACCTATTTTTTTTCCGTGCGTTTGTCAATACAAAAATCAATCGGCCTTTTCTTTAACCGGCTCAGGTGCAGGGGCCGCACCATCGGATACGGGGTTATCCCCCTGGTCTATCGGTATGGTTCTTTCGACTCCGGGCGCGGATGAGCCATCCATTATGGAACTGCTTTTATTGATTGAAGAATAAGCAAGCCAAAGGGATGTCAGCATAAAGAATATCGCCACAAAGGTGGTCATCTTTCCGAGGAATGTTCCCGGGCCACTGCTTCCGAAGACCGTCTGACTGGAGCCGCCGAACGCCGCCCCCATATCCGCTCCCTTGCCTGTTTGCAGAAGCACGACTAAAATCATCGCTATACAAATTATTACGTGAAAACTCACTATGGCTGTATGCAATTTTCGTTGGTCTCCTTATCTCTCTAAAATCTTGATGATGCCCTCGAATGAATCAATATCCAGGGCAGCCCCTCCCACCAGCGCGCCGTTTATATCGGGCTGATCCATCAGGCTGCCTGTGTTTTCAGGATTAACACTGCCCCCGTACATGATTACTGTTTCCGAGGCATGAGCATACCCAAGGTCAGCAGCTATCGTTTCCCTGATGAACCTGTGTACTTCCTGTGCCTCGGGGGGAGTTGCCGTCTTTCCCGTACCGATCGCCCAGACGGGTTCATACGCAAAAGTAAGCTGCCTTATATCATCAGAAGTTATATTATTCAATCCCTCTTTTATCTGTTTTTTAATAACCTCGAATGTCGTCCCCGATTCCCGTTCCTTCAGGGTTTCTCCTATGCAGAATATGGGCTTCAGGCCGGATTTCAGGGCCGCGTGTATCTTTCTGTTCAGCATCGCGTCGGTTTCGCCGAACAGGGTGCGCCGTTCCGAATGGCCAATTATGACGAATTCGCAGCCCGCGTCAACGAGCATGGTTGGGGAAATCTCCCCGGTGTAGGCACCCTTTTCTTCCCAGTGCATATTCTGGGCCGCCAGGTGGATGGAGGAATCTCTCAACACTTCCGCGACGGGAAACAGCGCAGTAAAGGGGGGAGCGATAACGATATCCACATCGCCGGGTTCGGAAAATTCTTTTTTCAACTGTTTAGCAAACTCGACCCCCTCGGGGATGGTTTTGTGCATCTTCCAGTTCGCGGCTATCATGGGTCGTATCATGATATCAGTCCTCAGGTGTCCTGAATCGGCTATAGTCTTTCCCCGACGTAGATGGCAAGGTCTCTCATCCTGCATGCGTAACCGCTTTCATTATCGTACCACGAGAAGACTTTGACGAGATTCTTGCCGATTACCTTCGTCAGGGGCGCGTCCACTATGGATGAATGAGAATCGCTGGTAAAATCGACGGAGACCAGCTCTTCCTCGCAGAATGCCATAATTCCGTTGAGTTTCCCTTCTGATGCGGATTTAAGGGCGGAGTTTATCTCGTCCGCGGTTACCGCTTTTTCAACCTCGACCGTCAGATCCACAAGGGAAACATTCGGTGTTGGAACCCGCAGCGCCAGGCCGTCCAGTTTCCCCTGAAGAGAGGGGATTACTTCGGCCACTGCCTTTGCCGCTCCCGTCGATGTCGGAACGATGGACATGGCGGCGGCCCTGCCCCTTCTCAGGTCCTTGTGCGATCCGTCGAGGAGCCGCTGATCCATCGTGTATGAATGTATGGTCGTCATGAGTCCTTTTACAATGGAGAAGTTGTCCTGTATTACCATGGCAACCGGAGCGAGGCAGTTTGTCGTGCAGGATGCGTT
>JAFGQD010000006.1 GCA_016935875.1 Deltaproteobacteria bacterium | reverse complement strand
CGAGACCGAGATGCCGGCGCGGGATGAAGAAATCGAGCACGCGAGAGAGGAGGGTGTCGACTTCAGGCTGCTGACCAACCCGATCCAATTCATCGGCAACGAGAAGGGGCGGGTAACGCAGATGGAATTGCTGCGGATGGAACTGGGAGAACCCGATGCCAGCGGCCGCCGTCGGCCTGTGCCGATCGAAGGCAGTAACTACACCCTTGACATCGACACGGTGGTGATCGCCATCGGTAACGGCCCTAACCCGCTGATTCCGCTGACCACTCCCGATATTGAGACCAGGGAGGAGGGTAACATCATCGTCAATAAAGAAACCCTGATGACCTCCAAGGATGGGGTGTTCGCCGGCGGTGACATCGTCCTGGGCGCGGCCACGGTGATTCTGGCGATGGGAATGGGTCGTGAAGCCGCGCGGGCGATCGACGACTACCTGCACTTAGGCGACCCGACCCAGTTGACCGCCGCAATGCAGAGCGCGATTGATGAGTATATCAAGCGGTATCCCAAGACGACTGTCGAGCAGGTGCACGAGGCGATCGGCAGTCTACGGACCACCTTGAACGGGAAGAGCGAGTAGCCGCACGCAGTTACAATACAGGGCTGCGCACTCCGTTGCAGGATGGGAAAAATAGGGCGCTGTTGTCCTGTTTTTCCCCAACTGCATCTTTCAGAGCATTCCTTGAAGCTCTATCCACAAGGGTAAAAATCCTGTCAATTTCATCTTTTTGATGTGATTCCCGATGCCCGCGCACTTTAACAAATTCACAGTCCAACTGATCGGTCATTCTATAAAATTCCCGATACAGCTCATAATTGTTGAGGCGCTTGTTTTTCTTTGAACGATAATCATTGCGCTCAAGCCGCTCACGTCTTTCCTGCAGCCCCATGATGTTTTGGGAATCCGTATACACCATCACCCGGTTCCCCAATGCCTGAATATCGCTGAGCGCCCATAATAATGTCTGTAATTCCAGTTTCGTTGAAGACGTATGCTCAAATTGCCTCACTTTCACACGCGGCCTCAACGAATCCAACGAAAGTCCACGTTCTGACACGGCCAGGTAAGCCCCGCATCCAATATTTGAATGCGAATTCACACTTCCATCCGTAAACAGCATCAGTTCATCCATAATACTTTTACATCGGGACCGTTGTTTCTATTTTGTCCCTAAACTCTTTTTGTTCTTTTCACATAATAGAACGAAACCAAGATTAACAGCAGCATGAAGCTTATCATACCCCATTCCGAAAGACTTGGAATTGAAGTTGGAACTACCGTCGCCCCCGCCGCCCAGATCTCCACGTCGTCGATATTCCAGCCGCAGAGCGGAGCCGGATAGGTAATGGGACCCATGGTCCAGCGAAGATACACCGCAGGCTGGTTATCGGCTACACCGGAGATATCAAATTCCTGCAGACCCCATGAGTAATCCGGGACAGTGGAGGAATTCTCCCAGACAGTGGTCCAGGTGCTTCCATCATTGCTGACAAGAACGTACGCATGGTGATAGATGGGCGGTCCCACACCCAGCCACCGCTGAAACCTTAACGTGACCCTCGACATTCCGGTGCAATCGATGGCACCGGTCGTAAGATGCCGCTCAGGAAGGCTGTCCTCGTAATCGCCCGAAAGGTTATACCCGTAAACATTGGTGCCCGTGTACCCGCCGGTCGGATCGGGGTACCCGTTCTCCCCACCCCCGCCGGTCGGCTGACCCCATGCCACAGGCCTTCGGTGGCCCAGCCCGGATCAGTGTCCATGTTCCACGAGTACTGAATGGACGGTACGCCCACCGTGAGTGTTACAACGCGGATAATATCACCTGCGTGATCGGTTGTGTTGGTAAAGTAGATCGTGTCCGTGTAGATGCCTTTCGGCAGCGAGTCGGCATTTGAATTAATCGACACGGTAACACCTGTCGTGGCATGCCCCGCCAGAGAGCCTCCCGTATCACTAATCGATACCCAGGACGCGCTCTTGCTTACACTGTAGCTGATCGCGATATCCTTCTGGTTCTCGAGTATGTAGGTGATGCCGGCGGGACTGAACGGGCCGCCCGAGTTGCCTTCCGAGGAGAGATCATCGCAGGAGATAACCGTCATCCCCGACGTAAGGGTCTCCACAGCGGCCCCTAAGTTTACCCTTGGCTTGGTGATACTGACTTTTCCGTCTGTGATCGCATCACCTGTGTCACAGAGAATAGCCTTTACCTGAGCGGGTGTCAGAAAAGAGCCGGAAAGGACCTTGTTGGCGCTCTGAAGACAGGCCGCAGCCCCCGCCGCGTAAGGACAGGCGGCTGACGTACCGCCAAAGCCATATGCACTTGTCCAATATCCTCCACCCATTTTGGTCGTAGTGGCCCAGTTGGAAGGGGCTAACAGCGAAAGGAAAGATGCCGTGTTTGAATAGACGGTAACACTGTCTGAATCAGGGACCTCGGGAGCATAACATCCGGTCGAACACCCCGACGTAGAAACCTTTGTGGCACACGAATCCGGGGAAACACACCAACCGATAGACGAGAAGGTGAAGTTGGCATCATACACAGCACCCACGGAAATAACATAAGAAACACAGGAAGGCCAGCCAGTGGCGTCACAGTAGCCGTCATTTCCGGAAGAAACGAACAGGGTCATGCCTGCAGATACGGCATTGGCGGCAGCCGTTGTCATTGCCGTTGTATCACTGTCACATGTGCTGTAATACCTTCCTCCTCCAAAGCTTGTACTGATGATCACTATAGGATTGTCCGGATCATCATTTTGATGGGTGATACACCACTCCCAAGCTTCGATCATATCCGAAACGTAGGCGCTGCCGCCACTTCCGTGCGATATTTTCACCGCGTAAAGTCTGGCATTATAGGCTACCCCTCCGATATAGTCCCCATCGCTGTCAAGATCACCTGCAGCGACACCGGCACACGCAGTTCCATGGCCATCTTGATCCATGGGGTCATTGTCGTCGTCTCCGCAATCGTACCCTCCGATCACTTTGGAATTGGGGAAGCCACCTCCCCCTAATTTGGTGTGGGTATAATCGATCCCCGTGTCGCAAATGGCAATAGCCAATCCGGAGCCGTTGTAACTGCTTCTCGCCGTTGTGCCGTTCATCAAGGGGATGCCTTGTGCGAGGTGGGCGTGAAGGACCTCATCGTTCTCAATGGAAAGCACATCGGGGTTGTCTGTCAAATTTTGAAGCCCCTCCAAACTGACTTCAACCGAAAAACCAAAGATATATTTGAATCTATTGGTTATACGAACCTGTATGGGATCTACGGCACCAATCACACTCTCTTGAGCCTTATTAATGCTTTGCTCCTGCTCCTGCCGGAGCTTCATATCCCCCATGTTCCGATTCCCGCTAAAGGTGGAAGGCTTACGGAGATTCACAATCACGCGTGCTGTTGGTTTTCCATCTCTAAAATCCTTGAGGACCGCCTGTGGAGCACGTATTTTTGCGTTGCGGGCAAGAGTTTCGATCTTTTCAAAGGATTGCTCCTGCGAAAAACACACCGAGGAGAAACCGACAAAAAAGACCGAAATCAAAAATACCACAGACAATCTCTTTTTTGAGAGGATTGCCATATTGAACATCATAATATCATCACCAAACCTTTCGATTGTTTTCTGACGAGGCTTCTTTGAGACATATTGTACATCACGCTCATTCCACCACTAATGATACAATTACGGACGGGCAACTGTCCCCGTTGTATCGGTTACTATAAATTCCTTTAAGTCTGAATCCAGGATATTTTTAAGCTCAACAAAATTATCTTCCCTGGTTTCTACGAACAAAAAACCAAAGACATGATGTTTTTTATAATCAATTTTTCTGAGCTCTATCGGCTTTTCAAAATTGGCAACCAACTTTTCATATTCAAATAACGCAATGTCATTTACGTCTATGCCGGTCGAATTATCCAATACAATAATACTAAAGAGTTTCCCTTCTTTTCCTTTGAGAAGATCAGGCCAGTTTGGTTTTTTTTGTGAGTAATAATATACATACGGATTAAATCCATAGGCCAGATAGGACATATCCGGGGTTGTACACCAACCACCAAATCGCATCGGATTTACTTCAATCGGCAATAAAACGCCCTCTTTATCCCGTCTAAGCTCAATATGTACCGGAAAGTTTGTTACCCCGGCTAATCCGCCAATTTTCTCTGCAAAATCTGTAAATTCTTCAAGATTGGTTTCGATAATCTCTTTGGATGTAATGTAAATCCTGTCACTGACATCGGCATCTGAAGAAAATGCATGTTTAAGGATGTTTAGAATAACGGGTTCGCCGGTCGAATTATAATATGCATCGACAGCAAATTCCTCGCCGTTGATACATTGTTCAATAATAAATGAACCGGTGTCCAATACCGCTTTGGGGTATAAACACTTTGCTTGATCTATTTCCGTACTGATTGAATCAATGGCGTTCATCCATTCCTCTTGACTTGTTACCTTATAAACTCCCATACTAAAAAAACCAACCACCGGTTTGATGATACATGGTAATGGCAATTCGTTGAACTGAACATTTTTCAAGTCTTCACTGTGAACCCCTTTGAAATAAAAATCCGGAAACAATGATTGTGTCAGTTTCCGAAATTTCAGTTTATCTTTAAATAGCTCTATTTTCCCAGGAAGTGTACTGAACGCTAAGTGCCGTGCTATCCAGCCTATTGAATTTTCCGATGTGGTATAGATGATCGGATTATCTGACTTCCTAACTATTTCAATGGCACTGTCTTCACTGATGACTTCTGTTTCACTATACAGACCCAGCTCTTTTGATATGTCTGTGCCGACTACAGGGATGGCATTATCTCTGACAGTCGTTTTGAAAAATTCCGAGAGATATGGATTGTCTACAAAAAACATTATTTTTCACCCTTGATTAGATTTTAGAAAACATAACGGTGTTTTCATGTTTGTTACAGTACCTCTT
>JAFGQD010000193.1 GCA_016935875.1 Deltaproteobacteria bacterium | reverse complement strand
GGTCTTCCCAGAGAATATCGGTCCGATCTGAGCATACTGGAAAGAGGGAAACATATTCTCTCCGCCCCAGTCAGAGTCAATCATCCTTTTCAGTATAAGGGGCTGAAATTCTACCAGGCCAACTACGGTATGGCAGGGGAAAGCTACGCCCTTATTGCAGTGAGGAATAGCGCTACCGGGGAAGAAGCTATTCTTAAAACGGGCATTATGGGAAAAACCCCTCTTCCAGGAAGTGAATCCTGTCTCGTGATAGGTAAATTTAATTCCGATCATCAGGGGCACGGCCCAGCCGTTCTGGGGGCGCTGATTGAGCAAGGGGAACCGCACAGAATATTCTGGATCTCCAAAGACGGAGTGATTGAGGAATCCGAAAAGGGCGATTTC
Organism: Deltaproteobacteria bacterium; assembly: GCA_016935875.1. Classification (GTDB taxonomy): domain Bacteria; phylum Desulfobacterota; class Syntrophia; order Syntrophales; family UBA2210; genus UBA2210. The sequence continues at coordinate 11,766 of JAFGQD010000193.1, read as the reverse complement.
GACTTCAGGCTGAAGGATTTCAAGAGGCAGTATTATACCGGACTCAGGATCACAAAAAATCCCGGAGCACCATTGATCTGGATCGGCTTTATGCTTTTCTTCTCCGGATTTATTATTAATTTCTTTGCCGTTCATGAAAGGATATGGGTGAGGATTTCCCATCTGAAAGAAGGTTGTGAAATCAATATAGCGTCCAGTACGAGCAAAAGAAAAGAGGCCTTTAGAGAAAAACTTGATATGTTGTTAGGAAAATTGGATCGGGGTAATTAGTTTTGAACGATACCTATATACTCAGTGTTACAACATTCATCTATTTTTTTTCTGCGTTCTTCTATCTTATTTCTCTTGCTTTTCGTAAGAGATTTGCGGACCGGTCGGCGACGGTACTTGTATGTTCAGGATTTGCGTTTCATACGATAGCCGTTGTTTTCAGGTGGGTCATGTCTTATCATCTGGGGATCGGGCATGCTCCACTCTCCAATTTTTATGAATCACTCGTCTTCTTTTCCTGGACTATTGTTTTTGTCTACCTGCTTTTGATCAGGCGCTACAAACACAGTCTTATCGGTATGTTTGCCTCATTCCTTGCCTTTCTTTTATTGGCATACGCGTCTTTGTCGGGACAGGTGGCGTACGAAATACAACCCCTTATTCCCGCGCTTCAAAGTAACTGGCTTATAAGCCATGTCATCAGTTCTTTTCTTGCCTATGCCTGTTTTGCCATATCTTTCGGGGCAAGTGTTTTCTATCTGATAAGCCTGAAGATCCGTGTGTCGGCTGACAGAGATTTTTGGGAGGAAGTCACATACAAGATGATATCGATAGGTTTTGTGCTGCTGACCCTGGGAATCATTACAGGAGCTGCATGGGCCGATCGCGCCTGGGGAAGATATTGGGAATGGGACCCGAAAGAGACATGGTCATTGATAACATGGTTGATCTATGGAACATTCCTTCATGCACGCCTTATCGGGAGGTGGAAGGGAGTGAGGATGTCCCTGATTTCTGTCCTGGGCTTTCTGGCGGTTATTTTTACATACCTTGGTGTAAATTATGTCCTCTCGGGGCTCCACAGCTATCTTTGATTGTTTGTTTCGGTGCATTGTATGGCGGGAATTTTGAGGGTACTCTACACTACTCATTTTAACTTCATGGGTGTTTCGCTATTGACAACGGCACGTCCATTAGGATATTCAATTTCAACGAATTGAGCTCGTGGTGCGGATATGGGTATAGAAAATCTTCTGTTGAAGAAAAGGACAAAGCTTTTAGATACGTGGTTTACCATGATACTGGAAGGGTATCCGCCGGAGACTTCGATATTTTTCAAGAGTGAAAAGGACAGATTTAGTAATCCGATTGCATACCAGATCTCTGAGGGAATAACAGGCATATATGACGCCCTTTCGCAGGGGAAGAGTCCTGTCGACATTTCTCCTTTCCTTAGCAATATCGTCAAGATAATGGCTGTTCAGGAGCTTTCTCCTTCCGAATCTGTTTCCTTTATTTCTCTTCTGAAGAAAATTGTCAGGGAGGAGTTGAAAGGCGATCCGGAAGAAGACCATATGGCTGACGAGTTATTGCGTTTCGAATCCAAATTGGATGAGTTGACTTTTATCTCCTTTGATGTATACATGAAACACCGCGAGAAACTCTTTGAGTTAAAGGTGAAAGACGCGAAAAACAGAGTAGGCGGGTTGTTGCGAATGGCTGGATTGGCTGTTGACCTGGAAGAAGCAACAGACTGTAACGATCGATAGAAAAAATATTGCAGTACGGAGTGCAGATACATGAATTTTATTCATGCCTACTACTTTTCACTTTTTGCCGTCGTAGCGCTTCTTTTCATTCCCTACTTGGGAGTTAGGGCCGGATTGGAGGCGTTCTTTGGAATCATCATACCATACCTGGCTTTTATTGCGTTCTTAGGCGGTGTCATCAATCAAATCTTGAAATGGGCCCGTACGCCCGTTCCATACCGTGTACCCACAACATGCGGACAGAACAAGACCCTCCCGTGGGTCAAGAGGACAATCAGAGATAAATTCGAGAATCCCGAGAGCATGTTATATGTCATCGGCAGGATGTTTATGGAAATCGTCTTCTTCAGGAGCCTTTTCAGGAACATGCGAATGGAGTTACGGCCATGGCAGAAATATCCCGAGGGAGGAAAGCTGATCTACTGGTCGAACAAATGGCTCTGGATCGGGGCATTGGCATTTCACTACTCTTTTCTTATTATTCTGCTCCGGCATCTCCGGCTGTTTATGGAGACCTCACCCTCCTTTGTAAATCTCATTGAAAGCGTAGACGGCTTTTTCATCCTTTCCACGCCCACCACCTATGTAAGCGGCATAATCCTTTTGATCTCAGCAATATATCTCCTTCTCAGGAGAATGCTTGATATAAAATTACGGTACATCTCCCTTGCTTCCGATTATTTTCCCCTCTTTTTAATACTTGGTATCGGCATTACCGGGATCCTCATGAGATATTTTTACCGGGTTGATATGGTGGCCGTGAAGGAGCTGACTTTGGGCCTGGCCACGTTTCATCCCACGATACCGGATGGGATCGGCGCAATATTTTATATCCATCTCTTTCTGGTAAGCGTTCTTTTTGCCTATTTCCCATTCAGTAAATTGATGCATATGCCAGGTGTTTTCTTTAGTGTAACAAGAAATATGGCCGGTAACAATCGCTGGGTACGACATGTCAACCCCTGGGAATATACGCCAATACTTTTTTCATACATGGAACAGGAAGACCTGTACAGGAAACAGATGAAGAAGGCTGGGATACCACTGGAAAAAGATATAGATTTAGAGGAGTAAAAAATGGCGAGCGTGCCGAAGCCGGTAGAATTGATACAGATAGAATCCAAGCCTCCGGATCAACCATGGATGGACAACAAGGCTGAATTCAAAGCGGGTGCATATTGTAATGCGGCTTTACCCAAGTGGCTTGAAATTCTTGACTATCCATATCCCCGCAGGTGGTCGGTAACCGATGATGACTGGAATCTGCCCGAAAACTGGAAAGAGATCTTCCTGAAGGCATTTGAAGACCGGCTCAACAGATTCCGTTCTTTCAGGCTCTTTATGGATATCTGTGTACGATGCGGCGCATGCGCCGACAAGTGCCACTATTTTATCGGTGGTGGAGATCCCAAAAACATGCCGGTTCTCAGGGCCGAACTCCTGAGATCGATATACCGGAGGTATTTCACGACATCGGGTAAACTTTTCGGAAAACTTGCCGGCGCACGGGATCTTACCGAAGATGTCCTGAAGGAATTGTTTTATTATCTCTACCAGTGCAGTGAGTGTCGGCGCTGTTCCGTTTTTTGTCCGTATGGTATTGATATGGCAGAGATGACGATACTCGGAAGAGAGCTTCTCAGCTCGGTCGGAATCAACATAGAATGGATCATGGCCTCTGTCGGCAGCTGCTATACGACAGGCAGTCATATAGGGGCTCCACCCCACGCGTTTAAGGATACCGTCGATTTTTTCTGTGACGAGTGCGAAGAGATTACCGGCATACGGCCTCATCCCGACTTTAACAGAAAGGGTGCAGAAATCCTCTTTGTAGCTCCCTCAGGGGACTATTTTGCAGATCCCGGAACCTACACCTTTATGGGGTATCTCCTGCTCTTTGAGTATCTGGGTCTCGACTCTACCCTCAGCGGTTACGCGGCGGAAGGTGGAAACTTCGGATACTTTGGCTCCCATGAAATGGGAAAGAGATTAAACTACAAGATATACTCCGAGGCCCGAAGGCTGGGGGTAAAATGGATCCTCGGAGGAGAATGCGGTCATATGTGGCGGGTTATCAACCAGTATATGGATACCTGGAACGGGCCTGCCGATTTCCTTGAGGAACCGGTTTCTCCCATAACGGGCACAAAGTTTGAGAACGCACAAACGACAAAGATGGTTCACATCTGTGAATTTACCGCTGATCTTATCAAGAATGGAAAATTAAAACTGGATAAGTCGAGAAATGACCATATCATACCGACCTTCCATGATTCCTGTAATCCCGCCAGGGCATTCGGGTTTTTTGAAGAACCGCGATACATCATACACAATGTTTGCAACAACTTTTATGAGATGCCCGAGGATACGATCCGGGAGAAGACATTCTGCTGCGGGAGCGGGAGCGGCTTAAACGCGGATGAAAACCTGGAGCTGAGGATGCGAGGCGGTCTTCCCCGGGCAAACGCTGTTCGATACGTCCATGAAAAATATGGGGTGAATCACCTCAGCTGCATCTGTGCCGTTGACAGGGCTGTTTTCCCACCCCTTTTGGAATACTGGGTCCCGGAAGTAGATGTGATCGGCATACATGAGATGGTCGCAAATGCCCTGATATTTCCGGAGGAGTCCGAGAGGAAGACAGATTTGCGTTTGAGACCTTTGAAGGGATTTGAATCGGAAGATACTGATGAAGACTAAGCCCTCAAAGGATCGGCTGAGCTTGGTCAATGCCTGAGTAATTTTGTAATCGTACGTATGCATTGAAGGAGACCATGAGGAATAAGGATGCCTGAGGAGAAAAAAGAGATAATTAACAGTCTCAAGGACACCGGTTTCTATAAGCCGGGGAAAATCTATGATCCGGGGTATATTATAGCCGGGATTGTTATATTTATTATCCTTGCGGCGCTCCCTTTCCTCTATAACGCGGGAAAGGCGGCGAAGATGCCAGAACCGAAGCTCGATACTCCCGAAATTCTCCAGTTATCTGAGGCAGAGCGTGTCTGTGTCCTTCCGAAGCAGGAGATGAGAGAGAATCACATGGTTCTCCTCAATGAATGGCGGGATCAGGTTGTCCGTGAAGGTAACCGGGAATATACGGGATATACGGGAAAGAAATACACGGTAAGTCTTCAAAATACCTGCATGGAATGTCACTCAAACTACGATGAATTTTGCAACGAATGTCATCGGTATACGGTACAGACACCCGTTTGCTGGAATTGCCATCTACAAAAGCCAAAGGAATGGGCACGATGAAGACCGTGGATGAGAAAACTGTCACAATGAATCGAAGGAAGTTTCTGGAGATAACAGGAGTATCTACCATAGTCGGACTTCTTGGGGGATGGGGGCTTGTGGAGCTTTTGGCACCGGGCGAACTCGAGGCCACATATCTCCCCAAAAAGGAAGCCCTGGTGGCCAAAAGGTGGGCCATGCTGATAGATATGAAGAAGATCACCGAGCAGTCCGCGAAAAAGTGCATAACGGTCTGCCATCGCATCCATAATGTTCCCGATGTTGGCGATCCGAAGAGAGAGATAAAGTGGATATGGCTCGAGCACTTTGCAAACGCCTTTCCCGGGGACGAACATGAACATATGCCGGAAAGAATTGAGGAAGAGCGCTTCTTTGTCATGTGTAATCACTGTGATAATCCGCCCTGTGTACGGGTCTGCCCTACAAAGGCAACCTGGCAGAGGGGAGACGGCATTATCATGATGGATCAGCACCGTTGTATCGGGTGCAGATACTGTATGGCTGCCTGTCCTTTCGGGGCGCGGGGTTTCAACTGGGGAGACTATCGTTTCCTTATCAAAGATAGAAATCCCGAATACCCAACGAGAGAAAAAGGGGTTGTGGAAAAATGTAATTTCTGTGCCGAGAGACTTGCCAAAGGCCGTATCCCTGCGTGTGTAGAGGAGTCTGAGGGAGCGATGGTCTTCGGTGATTTGATGGACTCACAGTCTGAGTTGAGAAAGATAATGCGTGAGCAGTACACCATTAGACGCAAGCCCTATCTGGGAACAAATCCCCAAGTCTATTATATGGTATGAGGTGATGTATGTTTGAAAGGGCATTGGCCGGAGACAGAAAGTACTGGGGACTGGTGGTTGTTCTGCTTGCCATTGTCTGTACGGGCTTTATTGCCTATCTCTGGCAGTTGAAGATGGGTCTCAGGATAACGGGAATGAGCCGGGACGTTTCCTGGGGCTTTTATATAGCTCAATTTACGTATCTCGTTGGTATTGCCGCCTCGGCAGTCATGCTTGTGCTGCCCTATTACCTGCATAATTATAAGGCGTTCGGCAGGATTACCATTCTCGGAGAGTTCCTCGCCGTTGCCGCGGTGTCCATGTGCGTCATGTTTATTCTTGTCGATCTCGGCAAGCCGATGAGAGTCTTAAATGTCCTCCTGCACCCAACGCCCAATTCGGTCCTCTTCTGGGATATGGTGGTTTTGAGCGGCTATTTTCTCCTTAATATTGTAATCGGATGGACGGTACTGGAGGCCGAGAAGAATACGGCACCACCGCCATCATGGGTCAAGCCGTTGATATACCTCTCCATTCCATGGGCCCCCTGTATCCATATCGTGACGGCATTTCTCTATGCCGGACTTCCGGGAAGAGGTTTCTGGCTTACGGCAATAATGGCGCCACGCTTTCTGGTATCGGCATTTGCATCGGGCCCTGCGCTTCTGATATTGCTTGCCATGATCTTAAAGAAGTTTACAAAATTTGATGCTGGAACGAAGCCGATTCAGACACTGGCCACGATAGTCACCTATTGTATTATCATAAATGTGCTTTTTGTCTTCTTCGAAGTATTTACCGTATTTTACAGCCAGATACCGGAACATATGCGTCATTTTGAATATCTGTTTGCCGGTATCGCGGGATACGGGAAACTTGTCCCCTGGATGTGGGTATCCATGATAGGGATGATCACGGCAAGTATTCTTCTCGTCATTCCGGCTGTACGAAGAAACCATGCCACCCTTGCACTTGCCTGTGTCATGGTGATTGTCACGACATGGATAGACAAGGGGCTCGGTCTGATCACGGGTGGCTTTGTCCCCAATCCCTTTGACAGAATAACAGAGTATTGGCCTACGACGCTCGAACTGCTGATTAGTGCGGGTGTCTGGGCGGCCGGATTTCTGATACTCACAATCCTGTATAAAATAGCCGTTTCCATTAAAGAAGAGTTAGGCTAACAAAAATTTTGAGGAGGTTTATTGTGACTGCTGATTATACAATCAAGATAACGTTGGATGATGAAAAGATTAAGAAGCTTGAAGAGGCTGGTTTGGGCGACAGCATCAAAAATAAAATTATTGCAGTACCCATGCCCCAGAAAAATAAGAGAAAATTTGTCAAGGCATTTCCCAATGCAGTCTTAGATGACGCTGCGGGCGAGATCACCGATTTTCCCGAGGAATCAGTGGATCTGCTCATTGAGACGATCGCAGAGAACAAGATGCTGGAGATCATGCATCTCTTCCTTATGAAGGCATTCAAACCGCTGGAAGGAAGAGAGATCAGGCATTCCATTCATTCTGCCTAGTCACTTCTACTAACAGTCTATATTTTGAAAAAGGGACCTTCTGTCTCGGATTGAGATGCATAAAATTGGTGTTGCAAAATACCGTATGATGCATATATTAAAAATCACGCGTATGTAATGGCAACTGGCTCTCGAAATATGGTGTTTTTAGAATATTCAATAAAGGTGCTTCCGGGGATTTTGAAATATAGCGCTTCTTTTTTAAATATTGGATCCTTCATACGTTACATATCAAAAACACTTGCCATTAGTTCTTCTTAAGTGGTAAAGACCCCGGCCGCATATTGAACAGAGATTATTTGCATGCTTTATATGTTGCTTCAGGAGATTAAGAGGTAATCTGCTTTTAAACAGGAGATAGTATATTGATGGAGGGAAAATGAGTGATTTTTTAAGAATTATGGAGAATGAAGTGCAGATTGTCGCACTGTCGTTCATGGCCATAGTGTATATCATACGGCTGCTGTGGATGTTTCATTTTGCAGCCGCTCAAGAACTTACCACGCCCGTAGGCGACACCAGAGTGGGGATATCATATTCAATGTTGAACGTAGTCATGCCCTGGACGATGGAAAGCACAAGAACACACTGGCCTTTTTATATCCAGTTCGTCATTTTCCACCTGGCAGTAATTATGGGCATTTCTGCGACGTTTATCATTCCATACTGGCCCGGTTTATTTAAACTAAACTCTGTAGTTATTATGTTTCAGATTGTTCTGGCTGCCGCCACTGTGGTGGGAATATTACGGTTGATCCGGCGCATGACAAATCCCGTCATGCGGCTCATAAGCACTCCCGACGATTATTTTTCGCTGGTGCTGATGACGCTTTTTTTCGCTTCCGGTGTCTTTGCCGTTCCCAATACATATGAGGTAAGCGAGTGGCCGTTGATACTGTTTTTTATCATGACAACCTTCTTTTTGATCTATGTCCCATTCTCTAAGATATCACATTATCTCTATTATCCTTTCACCAGATATTTCCTGGGGAAAACAATGGGTCACCGCGGTGTCTTCCCGCGTAAAACGGGCGGAGAGTTGCCGGCAGGGTTAAAATAACGCGTACAATGTTGATAAGAGGAGAAAACCGTTGAGTGAGAAATCTATAAATATATTAGATGTGGTAAATCTGCCTCTGGACATAAAAGAGCATGAAAAGGCTGTCGAAGAAAATATCCCTTCCGTGAAAGAGGGGAATCTCAAGATATATAACCCGGATGGCGATAATGTAAAGAAGCTCCTGACCCTGTTGAAGGCAAAACTTAGTCGACAGGTAGTTGGATCAATGGTGGGATGTGTCCATTGCGGAATGTGCACCGAATCTTGCCACTACGCACTGGCGCGCCCCGATGACCCGACGATGGCTCCCGCATATAAGGCTGATCAGATACGTCGTATATTTAAGAAACATTTCGACTGGACGGGGAAAATTGTTCCCTGGTGGGTGCATGCCGGCGATCCGAAGGATGATGAAGAGCTGAACCGGTTAAAAAACATTGTCTTTGGAACCTGTACCGGCTGTAGACGTTGTACCTTAAACTGCCCCATGGGTGTGGACACGGCAACACTGATACGGCTTACGCGAGGGCTTCTTGCCGAGCTGGGCATTGTTCCCGAAGGCGTTTTTCAAGTCAGCAGAGATCAGTGGGAGACGGGCAACCAGATGGCGGTTTCGGAGGAAGACTATCTCGATACCATAGAGTGGATGGAAGATGAATCGCAGGATGAACTGGAAGACCCGTCCTTGAAGATTCCCATCGACAAGGAAGATTGTGATTTTATGTATACCGTCAATCCGCGGGAGATTAAATACGACCCCCGGTCTCTGGGTGCCGCGGCCAAAATATTCCACTTGGCGGGGGAGAGCTGGACTATGCCAAAGTGGGGTTGGGATATGACCAATTTTGGCCTCTTTTCCGGTGATGATAAACTGGGCGGCTTTGTGGCAAGAAATCTCTATGAGGCGGCCAAGCGACTGAGGGCCAGGCGTATTGTTATATCCGAGTGCGGTCATGGGTATCGCTCCAGTCGCTGGGAGGGGTACAACTGGGGAAAATATAAACAGGATCTTCCAAGTGAATCCGTCCTGATTACACTGATACGGTACATTAATGAAGGGCGTATCAAGGTGGATCCGTCGAAAAATTCCTTGCCCATCACCTTTCATGACTCCTGCAACATTGCGCGATCGGGAGATCTAACGGAAGAACCACGCTGGCTCTTACATCGCCTCTGCACCGATTTTCGTGAGATGCATCCAAACAGGGCCGACAACTTCTGCTGCACAGGCGGTGGGGGAGCGCTCTCAATGGTAGAGTACAAGCCTCTCCGGATGGAGGTAGCCAAGATTAAAGCGGATCAGTTGACCGCCACGGGCGCCAAGGTTGTATGTACCATCTGCCACAACTGCATTGATGGTCTGACCGACGTGATCAAGCACTACAAGCTTGACATGAAGGTGGTACAGATCCTTGAATTGGTTGAGAACGCGCTGGTACTACCGGAAAAATAAAAAATGATTTCGAGAGGCATAAAACACGAAGAACAGGTCTATGTTCGCACTATTCATGCGAAGCGAAGGAGATCGGTGAAAGGTCGGTTTGATAGTGTTGCGTAATATTCTACGCAATCCCGACGGATCGGAATCGAAAGCAACCAACGCGGCAAAGACTGTTTGAATAATAAAATATTTTGGAGGATATAATAGAATGGCCCATGTAATAACTGATGAGTGTATTTCTTGTGGAAGCTGTGAAGATGAATGTCCCGTATCTGCGATAAGCGAAGGGGACGACAAGTATGTAATCGATCCCGACCTGTGCACCGATTGTGGGGCCTGTGCCGATATATGCCCGGTGGAGGCTATAGAACCAGTTGAGAATAATGACAAGTAGAACATTGCTCAGATATCTCGTTTCATATTCACCAGACAGTTTATACCAGGCACTGGATTGAACGGAGACTCAGGTCTTATCCTGAATCTCCGTTCTATACAAAAGATATGGTGTCCGTAATTGCCTTGACACACAACGATATCTTTGGCATTCGCTCACAGAATTGTCATGGAAGAAACTCCTCAACCTCTTGAAAAATGGCTGGGAAGTGATTGTATGAAAGGGGAGAACAATGCTATTGACCAATATCGCACCATTGGAAAGATGGGCTGAGCTTGAAGGTGAGATACACCGAAGATCCGGTCTCAACGCTTCTGTCTTTAATACAGATGGGATCAGGATAACTGATTTTCAAAAATGGGCCAACCGGCTGTGTCCGGTGGTAAAAGCTCATGAAAAAGGGCAAAGTTACATCTGCGCGGTTGCCCATCAGAATATAGCCTCCCAGGCCATGCGAAACAGAGAACCCGTCATCGGGGAATGTGACGGAGGTCTCATAAAACTGGCAGTTCCGATATTTATTGGAGATGAGTTTCTTGGTGTTGCGGGCGGATGCGGACACCTGCCGGATGACGGTGAGGTTGAAACTTTTTTGATTAGTAAGACAACCGGTATTGATGAAAAAGAAATCGAAGATCTCTCAAATGATATAACAATAATGTCAAAAGAAGAGGCCACATCCACCATTGAATTTATCAGGCAGGAAGTCGAAGAGCTTGTAAGTCAATACGTAGCCCGGAAATCTGGAAATTAACACATCATGTGAAACAAAGGTAAGGTAATGCCCGGTTCTTCGACAGTCAGAATGCCTGTTGCTTCCTTTCAAACGGTAGGAACGGTTGTGTTGTGCGCCTTCTTTGTCTCAGGAGCCGGCGGCCTTATCCACGAGGTGGCCTGGACGCGCCTTTTGCGCCTGGTGATGGGCAACACCATATTTTCCATCACAACGGTCCTGTGTGCCTTCATGGGCGGGCTTGCCCTGGGGAGTTATCTGGGCGGCAGATTTATCGATAAGAGAAAAGATCCGCTGCGGATCTTTGCCATTCTGGAAGGAACGGTAGCACTGTACTGCTTTTTCCTGCCGTGGTTGATTCCTGCGGCGGAACCGATTTATCGACTGATTTATCAGAACACCCACACCTCGTTTTATCTTTTCAGCCTTATCAAATTTATCTTTTCCGGTACCCTGCTGTTGGTGCCAGCAACTTTTATGGGAGCAACACTGCCGGTACTAGTCCGGTTTTTTGTCCGGTCCATGGATAATGTCGGTTATCCGGTGGGAACTCTCTATGCCGTAAATACATTTGGAGCCGTTCTGGGTGGTTCGGCCGCCGGTTTTCTTCTCATCCCGAATCTGGGAGTGACGATGACGATCAGGATGGCCTGTCTGCTGAATGCCACGGCTGCGGCCGCCTGTTATTATCTGTATCTCCGGATTGGTACCGGATTACCGGAACTTGTACCGGTTCGAGATGAGATTCAAGAGAAAACGGGAAAAAAGATAACAAAAAAGAAAAAGAGGAAACTTGAGACTGTTCCG
>JAFGQD010000192.1 GCA_016935875.1 Deltaproteobacteria bacterium | reverse complement strand
CTTCATATCACAGGTTCCCCTTTCCTTGTGATAGTATTTTCCTACCTGCAATTTTTTGAGTTTGAGAGATAGTTTCCTTTGTGGCAAATATCATCAATTTTGATGACCCAAGAAACATGATGATCATATCAAGATATCTTTAATTGCTGATTTGTTAATTTTATTATGTACAGTAAATGCATATCTTGAATTTTGACGAGTGGTTTTTTCACCCTTATATAACACTGTCATCACTTTTTCATAAAAATCCACGGACACAAGATATTGGATTTCGCAACCCTTACATCAAAATTTCGAGTACTTATCGAAGATATCGAACATGTCAGCTACTTGTTGATTATTTATTGAAGTCGAGATTTTTGGGGAATGCCCTTGTGTAGCAGCTTTCAACCAGTGCTGCGCAGATGAGATAGAGGAAAATGTCGTTGCTCTCGGTTATCGGCTCCACCTACCTAAATGTAACATATCCCGTATTTGCTATTGATATTAGAATGTTAACTTCTTTCTAAATGTGCATGTAAGCCGGCTGAATCTGGCCCAGGTCATATCCCCCCTGGACAAAAAAGCAATAAAGGGGACAGATTTATTTTTATAATAACTTTTGCTGCCCCATTGAATTGATTTTTTGCAATTAATAAATCTGTCCCCTTTTCCTCCCTTTCCCCCCTTTATGTTGTTTTTTTGTTTTGAGTCCCTCAGCCATTCACCGGTTCTCCGATTTATTCCCTTCAGCGGCCAGGTTATCTGTCCCGCCTGTCCGCTTGAACATTTTGAGCGCCTCAAAGACGAACAGGTAGAGCGCCGCCGCTCCGAGTACATAGATCCAGTCAATCGGGGACGGGGGCGCGAACCGTAGAAAATCCCGTACAACCGGTGTATGCACCACCAATAAAACAAGCAGGATGGACCCGCCGATGGATCCGAGAAGAATCCGGTTTGAAAAGAAGTTGCTGTTGAATATGGATGTGCGTTCAAAGCGGTGGGACAGGATATTGACAAACTGGCAAAAGGCGATCGTCAGATAGGTGATGGTGGTGGCCCTCGCGTATAAGAGCGGATCGACGCTATCCATGGTAAAGACCGTTCCCTGGCGACTCATGAACAGGGCGTAATTTACAAAGGCAAGGGTTCCCATGATCAGGCCCAGAAATATCACCTCAAGGGAGGTAATCCTGTTGAGAATATGTTCTCCGAGATCTCTCGGCCGGCGCTTCATGATTCCTTCGAAGCCCGGATCAAAGGTGAGGCAGGTCAGGGGCATGATCTCGGCAAGCAGATCGATGGCGAGGATCTGAATGGCAAAGATGGGGATGGCCCAGTCCTTCAATGCCACGGCCGCCAGCCCCAGAAGGACGACGACAAGCTCGGCGCCGTTGGTCGTCATCGACGCGAGAACGGTTTTTCTCAAATTGGCGTAGATCGTGCGCCCCTCCCGTATCGCTTCCACAAGGGTGGGGAAGGAGTCGTCGAGCAGGACGAGCTCGGAGGCCTCCTTGGCTACATCGGTTCCTATCTTTCCCATGGCGACACCGATGTCCGCCCTGCGCAGGGCGGGGGCGTCGTTTACACCGTCGCCCGTCACGGCCACCACCTCGCCGTTCTTTTCGAGAAGCTCCACGATTCGCAGCTTGTCTTCGGGATCCACCCGCGAAAAGATGAGGGATTCCTCCTTTGCCATGACTGCGGTCAGTTCCACGTCATCCATGTCCTTGAGCTCTTTCCCGGTAATAACCGGCGAGGGATGGTCCGATCCGGACAGACCGATCTCCATGCCGACTGCCTGGGCGGTAATCTGGTGGTCACCTGTCATGATGAATGTCCGGATACCGGCGCCGTGGCACACGGCGATTGCTTCCTCAACGCCCTCCCTGGGCGGGTCTGTCATACCCACAAGACCCAGAAAGGTTATGTCCTTTTCGGCTTCTTCCAGATCATAATCCTTCCCGCTTTTACCGAGTGGCCGGTAGGCGATGGCGAGCACACGCAGGGCCTTTTTTGAGAACTCCTCATTGGCCGCGATGATGGCTTCTTTATCCTTTTCCGTGATCGGCTCCACCTTGCCGTCGCGGTAGATATGTTTGCTTATGGAAAGGACATTGCCGGTCGCTCCCTTCATGGCGAGCTGGTTCCGGTCGCCGAACTGCCTCACCGAGCTCATCAGCTTCCGCTCGGAGTCAAAGGGGAACTCCTTCAGCTCGGGATTTTCTTCATCCTCGGCAGGGGAGCGGGTGCCGATCTTTGTGGACATGGTCACCAGGGCCGCTTCCGTGGGATCGCCGATGGGGTACCAGGTGTTATGGCCTTCGTCGGGGGCGTGTATCTCCGCGTTGGAGGCCATTGTGGCGGCGTCCATCATTATCTCGATCTCATCGATGCCTTTTTGGTCGAGGGGTTCCCCGCCTTCCCCGAGTATCTCGCCCTGGGGCTCGTACCCCACGCCGGTCATAGAAAAGCGCGCGCCGTTGAACCAGATCGCGGTAACCGTCATCTCATTTTTGGTCAGGGTCCCTGTTTTGTCGGTGCTGATGACGCTCGTTGATCCGAGTGTTTCCACGGAGGGAAGACTGCGGACTACGGCGTTATGTTCCGCGAGCCGTTTGCTTGTTGTAGACAGGGCCACGGTCACCTGTGCCGGAAGGGCCTGCGGAACGAGGGCCACCGCGATGCCGAGCGCGAACACCATGCTGGTAAATAGACTGAACCCCTGCCACAGCGACACCACGAAAAGAAACGCACTGATGATGACGACGGTGACGGTCAGCCGGCGGGCCAGAGCGCCGAGTTCACGTTCGAGGGGGGAGGTTACCTTCTCGGTCGCTTGTGTCATCCCGGCGATCCTGCCCATCTCCGCCTGCATCCCCGTTCTGACAACAACCCCGGTCGCACTGCCCGAAGTGACGGTCGTGCCCATGAATACCATGTTGTCCCTGTCGCCGATCACACAATCCTCTGTGATGACCTTGCTGTTTTTACCCTGGGGCATCGATTCTCCGGTGAGGGCGAAGTCCTCCGTTCGCAGGTCGAAGGATTCGATGACACGGATGTCAGCCGGTATTTTATCTCCGGCTTCCAGTCGAATGATGTCGCCGGGGACGATCTGATCCTGCGGGACCTCGATGAGATCTCCCCCCCGCAGGGCGCGAGCCGGTGACTGTATGAGATTCTTGAGACTTTCGAGTATTTTGCTGACCTTGTATTCCTGTAGAAACCCGATGGAGGCGTTCACCAACACAATGATAATCATGACGACGGCGTCTCGAAAGCTGCCGATAATCAACGATATGGCTGCCGCGGCCATCAGAATGATGACGAGAAGATCCTTGAACTGTGAGACAAAAAGCATCCAGCGCGGAACCTCGATCTTGGCGGTAAGCTCGTTCTTGCCGTATTGATCTATCCGGCGCGCGGCTTCGACCGCCTCAAGTCCTTTGACCGTGGTGTGGAGGTCATCCAGGACCTCCTGGACCTTCATCCGATAGTATTTCTTATCCTTCATAGTCAGGCTCCCTGTTACGTACAAAGGGTATGAGGTACATGGTACAAATGAGTCATTCTATCCAAGACAATCATTCAAATAGTGCCATATACATGTCAAGAATATAATGCATTAGTTATATCTTTTTATGTGTCAAGGCAGTATTCAAGGAAGCAGTGATTGTGAATATTGCATAATACTCGTAAGCCCGCCAGTGAAATATCACAAAGAGGGATGCTCTGCGATTGGTTATTCTCGTTATCGGTTGTGCCTGCCTATCGTGAATCAGATAACCCATGGAGGATTGTATATTTCGGGTTGAGATGTTGTGCTATCGCCTTGAAGTGGTTTGTGTTTGTTACAGGAAGTAATGCACAAGATATAGTGTCCAATCAGAGCACTTCAAGATTACAATAGTGCCATCTCTTACTCGCAATAACCCTTCAATCTATGATCCGCCTGTCATGAATATTCTGTGGTGTAAAGAAATGATGATAGTATGATACTGTCGTCTTGAAATAATGCCGCCCCTCATTGATGATATGAGTTTATTAGCTTGAGCGGCTTTCATCCCGGAAAACTCTTCATATCACAGGTTTTCCTTTTCTTGTGATAGTAGTTTCCTACCTGCAAT